>NZ_JANLOH010000035.1:0-137022 GCF_025466155.1 Pseudomonas sp. 13B_2.1_Bac1
CCGCTCCCACATTGGACCCCGCAGGCTGGCAAGCGCTGGTTGACCCAAGGCATCTGTGATGAAATGCGACCCCAACCAATTTCGCGCCGCACCGCCATCACTTGCCGTGAAACCTCGTCTGATTCGCCAACTGTTCCTGCCGCCGTTGATCATCGCCCTGATGATCGGCCTGGGTTATATCGGCTTCTGGGTCAGTGAGCACTACGGCATCCGCACCCTCAGCGACAACGGCGAACGCCAGTTGGAGCTGCATGCGCGCACCGTCGAAAGCGAACTCAGCAAATACACCTACCTGCCCAGCCTGCTGGAGCTGGAGTCCAGCGTCTCCAAGCTGCTTGCCGACCCCAACCAGGAGACCCGGCAGACAGTCAACGATTACCTCGAAGGCCTGAACCGACGCAGTCGCAGTCGGGCCATCTATGTGATGGACACCACCGGCCGCGTGCTGGCCACCAGTAACTGGCGCGATGCCGACAGTTACCAGGGTGAAGACCTGTCCTTCCGTGCCTATTTCCAGAATGCCGTGCGCGGTCAGCCAGGGCGCTTTTATGGCATCGGCAGCACCAACGGCGAACCCGGCTACTACCTGGCCCATGGCCTGGAAGAGCACGGCAAGATCATTGGCGTCGCCGTGGTCAAGGTGCGCCTCGAAGCCTTGGAAGAGCGCTGGCAGCGCGCGCGTCTCGAAGCATTCGTGAGCGACGAAAACGGCATCATCATCCTCTCCAGCGACCCGGCCCGCCGCCTCAAGGCCGTGCGCCCGCTCAGCGATGACACCAAGGAACGCCTGGCCCACAGCCTGCAATATTACTGGGCGACGCTGAACGAGCTGGAGCCGCTGGCCCGCGAGCGTATCAACGAAGGCAGCGAGAAACTGACCTTCCCCGCCAACAGCGAAGTGGTGAACGACGAGCACGAGGTCAGCTACCTCGCGCAAACCCGTCCGCTCAACGACACGCCGTGGAATTTCACCCTGCTCACCCCACTCAACGACCTGCGCCGCGCGGCGATCAACCAGGGCATCCTGGTGGCCGTGGCCTTTGGCCTGGTGGCCTTCCTGCTGATTGCCTGGAACGAGCGGCGCAAGGTCATCGCCACTCGCCTGGCCGCGCGCGAAGCGCTGCAGGAAGCCAACAGCCAGCTGGAACGCCGGATTGCCGAGCGCACCGCCGACTTGCGCGCCAGCAATGAAAGGCTCAAGAGCCAGATCCGCGAACGCCGCCAGGCCGAAGAGACCCTGCGTCGCGCCCAGGATGAACTGGTGCAGGCCGGCAAGCTCGCCGCCATCGGCCAGATGTCCACCAGCATCGCCCACGAACTGAACCAGCCGCTGGCCGCACTGCGCACATTGTCCGGCAACACCGTGCGCTTCCTCGAACGCGGCGCGCTGGACACCGCCAGCGCCAACCTCAAGACCATCAACGAACTGATCGACCGCATGGGCCGCATCACCGCCAGCCTGCGCTCCTTTGCGCGGCGCGGCGACGACCAGGGCGAAGCCAGCCTGGGCAAGGCGGTCGACGCGGCATTCCAGGTCATGGGCGCACGCCTGGACAACCTGTCGCTGACCGTGCACCGCGACTTCGCGCCGGCCCAGTTGCAGATCGACCAGACACGCCTGGAACAGATCCTGGTCAACCTGATCGGCAATGCACTCGACGCCATGCAAGCGCAACCGGCCCCCGAACTGTGGCTGGAAGGCAGCGCCGCCGACGGTAAATACCGCCTGCTGGTACGTGACAATGGCCACGGCATCGACGCCGAGGCCCGCAAGCATTTATTCGAACCGTTCTTCACCACCAAGCCCGGCGAGCAAGGCCTGGGCCTGGGCCTGACCCTGTCCGCCAGCCTCGCGGCGGCCACCGGCGGCAACCTCGCCGTCGAACACCCGGCCAGTGGTGGTACTGCCTTTGTCCTGTGCCTGCCACTGGTGGGCGCTCAACATGTTGAGTCGACATGAATACAGATCCGAAAGACCTCACCGTCCTGATCGTCGAAGACGACCCGCATGTGCTGCTCGGCTGCCAGCAGGCCCTGGCGCTGGAAGATATTCCCAGCGTCGGCGTGGGCAGCGCCGAAGAGGCGTTGAAGCGCATCGGCGAGAACTTCGCCGGCATTGTCATCAGCGATATTCGCCTGCCGGGCATCGACGGCCTGGAGCTGCTCACGCGCCTCAAGGCCCTGGATAAAAGCCTGCCGGTGGTGTTGATCACCGGGCATGGCGACATCTCCATGGCGGTGGGCGCGATGCGCAACGGCGCCTATGACTTCATGGAAAAACCCTTCTCCCCCGAGCGCCTGGTCGACGTCGCCCGCCGCGCCCTGGAGCAACGCGGGCTGGCACGCGAAGTCTGGTCGCTGCGCCGCCAGTTGGCCGAGCGCGACTCGCTGGAAGGCCGCATCATCGGCCGTTCACCGGCCATGCAGAATCTGCGCGAGCTGATCGCCAACGTCGCCGACACTTCGGCCAACGTATTGATCGAAGGCGAGACCGGTACCGGCAAGGAGCTGGTGGCGCGCTGCCTGCATGATTTCAGCCGACGCCACGACCACCAGTTTGTCGCGCTGAACTGCGGCGGCCTGCCGGAGAACCTCTTCGAAAGCGAGATCTTCGGCCACGAAGCCAACGCCTTCACCGGTGCCGGCAAGCGCCGTATCGGTAAGATCGAGCACGCCCATGAAGGCACGCTATTCCTCGATGAAGTGGAAAGCATGCCGATCAACCTGCAGATCAAATTGCTGCGGGTCCTGCAGGAGCGCACCCTCGAACGCCTGGGCTCGAACCAGAGCGTGGCCGTGGATTGCCGCGTGATCGCCGCCACCAAGTCCGACCTCGACGAACTGAGCCGCGCCAACCAGTTCCGCAGCGACCTGTATTACCGCCTCAACGTGGTGACCCTGGAGTTGCCGCCCCTGCGCGAACGCCGTGAAGACATCCTGCAACTGTTCGAGCACTTCCTGCAGCAGTCGTCCCTGCGCTTTGACCGCGCAGCGCCGGAGCTGGACAACCAGACCGTCTCGAGCCTGATGAGCCATGACTGGCCCGGCAACGTGCGCGAACTGCGCAACGTCGCCGAACGCTTCGCCCTCGGCCTGCCCGCCTTCAAGAAGAGCGGCGCGAGCAGCGGCAGCCATGGCCTGGCCTTCACCGAAGCAGTGGAAGCCTTTGAACGCAACCTGCTCAACGATGCCCTGCAACGCAGCGGCGGCAACCTGACCCAGGCCAGCCAGGAATTGGGGATGGCCAAGACCACCCTGTTCGACAAGGTCAAGAAATATGGCTTGAGCCACTAAGGAGCGCGTTGTGGATCTGGTATTGAAGGCCGCCCTCGGCGCGGCGGTGGTATTGATATTGGCTGCATTGGCCAAGACCAAAAACTATTACATCGCCGGGTTGGTGCCGCTGTTTCCAACCTTTGCGCTGATCGCCCACTACATCGTCGGCAAGGGCCGTTCGCTGGACGACTTGAAGACTACGATCCTGTTCGGGATGTGGTCGATCATTCCGTACTTTGTGTACCTGGCGACGTTGTATCTGATGGTCGATCGGATGCGCCTGGAAGCATCACTCGCCGTGGCGGCGGTGGCGTGGCTGATGGCGGCGACGATATTGGTCAGCATCTGGGTGCGCATTCACGCCTGACCCAACCCGCTCAAAAACTGCAGGCGCTGGCTTGCCTGCGATAGCGGTCTACCCGCCAACTCATCTGACACAGACATAACGCCATCGCAGGCAAGCCAGCTCCCACATTTGATCGGTGGCTACAGCGAGATCAGCGCACGATCTTGTCGACCTGGATGCCCAGCTTTTTCAGGCGGTACTAGAAGCTGCGCTCGGATATCCCGATTCCGCCGCCGCGCATTCACACCTGACTCTACCCGATTCAAATGTGGGAGCTGGCTTGCCTGCGATAGCGGTCTACCCGCCAACTCATCTGACACAGACATAACGCCATCTCAGGCATGCCAGCTCCCACATTTGATCGGTGGCTACAGCGAGATCAGCGCACGATCTTGTCGACCTGGATGCCCAGCTTTTTCAGGCGGTACCAGAAGCTGCGCTCGGATATCCCGATTTTCGCCGCCGCTGCGGCCTGCACGCCGTTGCTTTCGTTCAGCGCTGCCAGAATGTAGGTTTTCTCGACTTCGGCCAGGGCCGCGTCCAGGTCAGCAGGCACGCCTGGTGTGTCACCCAGCAGCGCGGTGACGCCGCCTTCGCCAGGCCGGGAAGCAAACAGGTACGCCGGCAGGTCGATATCCTCGATCACCGGCGAGGCCGCCACGATGGTCGCGCGCTCCACACAGTTTTGCAGTTCGCGAATATTCCCCGGCCAGTGATAGGCGGCCATGGCCTGCAGCGCCTCCGGGCTGAAGCCGGTGATGCGTTTACCCGCGGTGGCACTCAGGGTCTGGGCGAAGTGACGGGCCAGCGGCACGATATCTTCGGCGCGCTCGCGCAGCGCCGGCAGCGGAATCGGGAAGACATTGAGGCGGTAATACAGGTCTTCGCGAAACTCTTTATTGGCCACCGCATCGAGCAGGTTCTTGTTGGTGGCGGCAATCACCCGCACGTCCACCTTGCGCTCGCGCGGGTCGCCGACCGGTTCGATCACCCGCTCCTGCAACGCCCGCAGAATCTTGGCCTGCAGCGCCAGCGGCATGTCGCCCACTTCATCGAGAAACAGCGTGCCCTTGTCGGCCTGCTGGAAGCGTCCGACCCGGTCAGTCACGGCGCCGGTAAAGGCGCCCTTGCGATGACCGAACATCTCGCTTTCCAGCAAGCCCTCGGGAATGGCGGCGCAGTTGACCGCCACGAACGGTTTGTCGGCGCGGCTACCGTGCTTGTGGATGGCGCGGGCGACCATTTCCTTGCCGGTGCCGCTTTCACCGGTCAGCAGCACGGTAGCAGCGCTGTCGCGCACCGAATCCACCGCCTGCAGCACTTTGCGAAACGCCGGGCTGTCGCCGACCAGGCTGTCGAATTGCGCGTGCTCGTCCAGTTCGGCGCGCATGCGCGCGTTGTCGCGCATGATCTCGCGAAACTGCAGGGCCTTGGCCACGGTGATGTCCAGCTCGTCGATATCGAACGGCTTGGCGATGTAGTCATAGGCGCCGTTGCGCATCGACTGCACGGCGTTTTTCACCGTGCTGTAGGCGGTCATCACAATCACCGGCACCTGGGGGTAGCGCACCTTGATCTCCGCCAACAGGGCCGGCCCGTCCATGCCCGGCATGCGCCAGTCGCTGATCACCAGGTCGATGTCTTCCTGCTCCAGCACCTTGAGCGCGTGCAGGCCATTACCGGCAATGAACACCTGCACGTGGTTCTGGCCCAGGGCCGAGGCCAGCAGGTCGCAGAGCTTGGGTTCGTCGTCGACTACCAGAATGTTATGCGTCATGACTGTCCTCGTCGTCTTCGCCAATCGCCGGAATGTACAGGCTGAAGGTGGCGCCGGCATCTTTCTCACTGGCGCATTCGATGCTGCCGTCGTGACTTTCCATGATCGAATAGACTTTTGCCAGGCCCAGGCCAGTGCCCGAGGCCTTGGTGGTGACAAACGGCGTGAAGATGCGCTCGATCATCTCCGCCGGGATCCCCTGGCCGGTGTCGCCGATGCTGATCAGGGTATTGTCGCCCACGCTGCGAATGCCCAGGGTCAGGCGGCCGCCTTCGGGCATGGCATCGATGGCGTTGAGAATCAGGTTGAGGCAGGCCTGCTTGAGCTGCTTGGCGTCCGCGTAGATCGTCGCCCCCGGCGCCTGGTCGTCGATCTGTGCATCAATGTTATGGGTGGCCAGTTCCGGCGAGCAGAAGCCCAGGATCTCCTCCACCAACGGCCGGGCCGGCTGCAGTACACGCAGTGGCGGGTTGGGCTTGGCGAAGTCGAGGAACTCGGTGATCAGGTCGTTGATGCGGCTGACTTCGCTGATCACGTATTCCAGGTGGCGCTTATCGGACTCGGCCAGGTCGGCGCGGCGGTGCAGCAACTGGGTGGCGGTCTTGATGATACCCAGCGGGTTGCGGATCTCGTGGGCCAGGCCCATGGCGACTTCGCCCAGGGCGTGCAGGCGATCACGGCGGCGCAACTGGGCCTCGAGGTGATGCAATTCGCCGAGGCGCTCGGTCATGTGGTTGAAGGTGCTGCTCAACTGCGCCAGTTCGTCGCCACCGCTGACCAGCACCCGGTGCTCGTAGTTGCCCGAAATCACCGCGTCCACGCCCTGGGACAAATCCCGCAGCGGCTTGGTCAGGCGCCGCGACACCAACACCCCGGCCGCCAGCGACAGCGCCGAGCTGAGCAGGAAAATCAGCACGAACAGGTTGCTCTGGTTCACCAGCCCGACCAGGCTGGTGTGGCGCAGCAGGCCGCTGAAGATCACGCCTTGCAGGTCGCCGGCATCGTTGAAGATCGGCCAGTACAGACCGCTGTAGTTATTGGTGAATTGCTCGCTGGGCTGCCTGGTGCTGCGCATTGCGGCTTCGACATTTTTCGGGATGCGCGAAGGGTGATCCTCGAAACGCTGGGTCGAGAAGATCTCCGAGAAACCGTCGGGGTTGGCCAGGTACAAGCGCAAATCCAGCGAATGCACATCGGCCACGCTGGTCAGGAAGCTGCTGTCCAGGTAAGTGGCCACGAGCAGCAGATAGTCGACGCCCTCCTGGGTGGTTTCGAAGGTCGACACCACCAGGCCGGTGCTCACCCCCGCGACCTTGACCGTCTGCAGCACCGCGTTGCTGGTCAGGTCGATCTGTTTGACGACGTCGTCGGCCGCCGTGCTGAACACCACTTTGTGGTCACTGACGCGAATCAGTGCGACCACGTCGATGTCGGTGGCATCGGCGATGTCGGCGGTGAGCCGGTCGTGCTTGGCCGCCTGCTTGTTCGACGGCGGGCTGGTGTAGCGCAGGAACAGCTTGGCCATGCGCGCGTTGTCATGAAGGATGTCGCCGATTTCGTCCTTGACGATCTTGGTCGACTCCTGCAGCCAGATCCGCACGTTGCTGTCGAAAATCTGCGACAGCGTGGTCGCCGCCAGTTCGGCCGCGATCATGGTGGGAATGACGCTGACCAGCCAAAACGCCAACACCAGCTTGCGCTGGACGCTCCAACGCGAAATGGCAAAGGGGCGGGCTTTCTGGCGGGTCTTGGTGATCATCAGGTTTCGCTTATCGCAGCAGCCATGGCAGGGTCGGAACGATCCGGTCGGAGGTACATCTTCACAAGTTTGAGCAGGCCGTTGACCAGCCGATTACGGTGACGAAAAAACAGGTTGTTGCCGCGAAACTCGCACCCCAGGCGCAGCTTACTGGCATAGCCCTCCTGGCCGCATTCATACACGGGGATATTGTGCTGAATACAATAGTCGACATTGGTCAGCCAACACCTGAAGTACAGGTTGTACTCACGGCTGAACTCACGGTCATGCCCGAAAAACTTGTCGACCAAGCGGTGCTGATCCACCAGCATCAGGTTGAACGCCACCAGGCGCTCGTCCACCCAATAAAGTGCACAGACCGCGCGTTTTTCAAGCCGTTCAAGGATACCGGTGAAGTAACTCGCCGGCAGGCGTTCGAACTGTAAATCCGCACGGCTGAGCGTGTCTTCATACAGGCGCATCACCTGCGGCAACACATCATCTATGTTGTGCCGCCATTCCACCCGTGGCCCCGGCGCACGCAGTTTACGGCGCAGGTCCTTGCGGGTCGATTTGCACAGCGAACCCAGGTAGGCGTCCACCGAACCGTACGGCACCGTCAGCCAGCCGCTGGGCAGGCTCGGCATGCTCTGAAACCCGGCAACACGGCAACTGGCGGCCCACTGCGTATCGTGGGTGGGCACATCCTTGACCGCCACCAGGCCGATGCCGAATGCGTTGGCATCCTGGCGCGCGGCCTTGAGTACGTGCGTGATCATCAACGGGCGCCGCGCCTCGGGCACGCTACTGGCAATGCCCGCATCACAGCGCTCGGCCACCGGAGAGCCGATGGCATACAACGGCAACTGTAAAACACCCGGCCACAGTCGCTCCAGGCGCTCGGTAAAGCGCTTGCCGGTGCCCGACACCGTGGTGTCGAGTCGATACTGCGTGATGAACGCGGGCGCAACCGCCACCAGCGACCCGCTGTCGTAGACCGCCAGGTAACGCCATTTGAAATCATCAATGGCCGCGTTTTCCACGGCCACGTAAAAATCCCAATCCTCCAGGGCACCGGGAAAACAGTCGTTCCAGGCACTGCGCTGGATGGCCCGGATGGTCGAGAAGGCTTGGGCGGTGATCACGGATTTCCCTTTTTCTATTTCTTGAGCGAGCCGGCCTGTGGTCATGATCGGGCGTGGTGTGGCAGCAATCCTCTTGTGGCAACCGCTCTATTGTGGCGAGCGGGCTTGCCCCGCGTTGGGCGGCGAAGCCGCCCCAAACCCAGCCACCCCAGTCCTAACGGGAAGCATGCAGTGTCAGCGAGGGGGCGGCTTCGCCGCCCAACCCGGGGCAAGCCCGCTCGCCACGAGGAGCAGGTTCAGCCTGGAAAACAGGTTCAGCATAAGCAGCAGGTTCAGCCTGGAAAACAGACCCAGCATGGGAAGCTGCCTCACCCTGGAAAACAGGTTCAGCATGAGCAGCAGGTTCAGCCTGGAAACCAGCTCCAGCATGGGAAGCTGCCTCACCCTGGAAACCAGATTCAGCCGCAGAAGCTCGTTGCCCCTGCGAAACCCGCTCACCACTGATGCGCGCATGCTGCTCGACAAACTCGGCACTCAACTCGATCACCCGGCGGTATTGCAGGTCGACGGTGATCATGTGATAGCAGTTGTCCAGCAGGATCTTGGTCACCGGCCCGCCGAGGTGGCGTTCCACGTAATCGGCGTTCCAGCGGCTGGTGATGTCGTCCTCGATGGAGTGCAGCACCAGCGCCGGTACCTTGACCTCGGGCATGCGTTTCTTGACCACGGCGTTCATCCGATGCAACTCGCGCACCGTGATGCCTTCCATGGTCAGCAGACCGGCTTCGCTGCTCTCCCCTTCCTTCATCTGGCGCTCGACGATCGCCCGCAGGCGTTCGTTCTTGATGCCATACGGCGGCTTCTCTTCGAAGCGGCAGATGTGCACGCCGAACGGAATCTTCATCAGCAATGGCGTCAGAAACGCCAGTTTGTGAATGCTCCAGCCGTCGTACTTCAAGGTGGTGGAATACATCAACAGCCCGGCGACTTGCCCAGGGTGCTCGGCGGCCACGTACATCGACATCACCGCGCCCATGGACAAGCCACCGACAAAGACTTGCGCGTGACGTTGCTTGACCTGGACGAAGGTCTTGCGCACGCCTTCGTACCAGTCCAGCCAGCCGGTGGCCTGCAGGTCGCTGTTATCGCCGCAGTGCCCGGCCAGGGTGGGCACGTAGACCGTGCAGTTACCCGCCTTGGCCAGGCCCTTGGCGACCTGGCGCAATTCCGTCGGGGTGCCGGTCAGGCCGTGGATCAACAGGATCCCGACCGGACCTTCACCGAGAACGAAGCCGGCATCACCTTCACCGAGGTCGATCCCGAGGCTGTTCACCGTTTGGTCGCCCGCACCAGCAGTTGCTCGAGGAGCTTGAGGCCCAGGTCGATTTCCGGATAGCTGATTTCCAGCGACGGTGCCAGGGTGATTACGTTTTTGTAGTAGCCGCCCACGTCGAGGATCAGCCCGAGTTTCTGGCCATCAACGACCATGTCGCCCTTCATGCCTTCCTCGACCATGTAGTCCAGGGTCGCCTTGTCCGGGGTGAAGCCATCCGGACCGCAGATTTCGCAGCGCAGGGCCAGGCCCAGGCCGTCGACGTCGCCGATGATCGGGAAACGTTTCTGCAGGTCCTGCAGGCCTTCCAGGAAGTATTTGCCCTTGGCCATGACCATCGCGCCGTAGTCGACTTCGTTGGTCATCTTGAACATTTCCAGGCCGACCGCCGTACCCAGTGGGTTGGAGGCGAAGGTGGAGTGGGTCGAACCTGGCGGGAAGATCTTCGGGTTGATCAACTCTTCACGAGCCCAGATGCCGCCCAGTGGGTTGAGGCCGTTGGTCAGCGCCTTGCCGAACACGATCACGTCCGGTTGCACGTCGAAGTGCTCGATCGACCACAGCTTGCCGGTACGGTAGAAGCCCATCTGGATTTCGTCGGATACCATCAGGATGCCGTGCTGGTCGAGCACCTGCTTGAGTTCGCGGTAGAAGTTCATCGGCGGGATCACGTAACCGCCGGTGCCCTGGATCGGCTCGACGTAGAACGCGGCGTATTCACTCTGGCCGACTTTCGGGTCCCACACGCCGTTGTATTCGGTCTCGAACAGACGGGCGAATTGCTGCACGCAGTGGCTGCCGTACTCTTCCTTGGTCATGCCTTTAGGGCCGCGGAAGTGGTACGGGAACGGGATGAACTGCGCACGCTCGCCGAAGTGGCCGTAGCGGCGACGGTAGCGGTAGCTGGAAGTGATTGACGACGCACCGAGGGTACGCCCGTGGTAGCCGCCTTCGAAGGCGAACATCAGGCTCTTGCCGTTGGTGGCGTTGCGCACCACTTTCAGCGAGTCTTCGATCGACTGCGAACCGCCGACGTTGAAGTGCACGCGACCGTCGAGGCCGAATTTTTTCTTGGCATCGACCGCGATCATTTCCGACAGCTCGATCTTGCCTTTGTGCAGGTACTGGCTGGCGATTTGCGGCAGGGTATCGATCTGCTGCTTCAACGCATTGTTCAGGCGCGGGTTGGCGTAACCGAAGTTGACGGCCGAGTACCACATTTGCAGGTCGAGGTAGGCCTGGTCTTCGGTGTCCCACACATAGGAGCCTTCGCAACGGCTGAAAATACGCGGCGGCTCGATGTAGTGAACGGTGTCACCGTAGGAGCAATACTTGGCTTCTTTATCCAGAAGGACCTGGTCTTCGGCGGTAGCGATACGGATATCAGACATGGTGGAAGAGTTCCTGATTTTCGGTAGACAGTTCGCCAGCAAAAGCGCTGGCGTTGGCGGCGATGCCCTGCGGCAGTTGCGCCAGCAATGCAGGCACTTCGGCGAAGGTGTCGAAGCGCGCGTGAGGAATGTTGTTGGCCACGCAGTAGTCGGCGAGGCTGCCTTTGGCAAACACGAAGTCGGCGGTGGAGGCCACGCACATGTCGGACTTGCCGTCGCCGATCACCAGCACGCGCTTGTTGCGCGGGGTCGACTTGCACTTGCAGTTGCCGGAAGCGGCACGGCAGGCATCGCTGGCATACGGGAAGTCGATGCGCCAGCTGTTCTGGTCGACCTGGCGCAGGCGGTTGGCGAGGATCGGCAGCAAGGTCACGTAGTTGCGCGACAGGATGCGCGCGATGCCTTGTTCGATGCCGTCGCTGACCACTTCGATGGTCGCGCCCAGGCCCATGACGTGATCGACGAAATCCGGGAAGTCCGGATCGATCTCGACACTGTCGAAGTACGCCAGCAGTTCAGTCGGGGTCGCCTTGATCAGTGCCAGTTGGCGGCTCAGGCATTCGCGGGAACCGATATGCCCATCCAGCCATTCCTGTTCGATGGTTTCCCACTCGGGGCCGGCGAAGCGTTGGAGGACGTTGTCGATGACATCGGTGGGGGTGATGGTCCCGTCGAAGTCACACACGATATGCCAGTGGATCATTGCCTTTCCTTGAGTTGGAGGGCTTGAAGAAGAGCGCTCTTTGCGCTTGCCACTGGAGTAGAGCAGGGAGCGTGCCAACTGGCGCAAACCCAGCGGGGCTGGGCTTTGCGTGGATTTGTCGGGCGATATGTGTCGCGCAAGCTACAATTTTTGTAGCTCGCTACAAACAAGATGAGTGCTTGCGCCAGGGATGCCCTTCGCGCGTGAATGCGCGTATGTCCAGATAAGGAAACCGCTGCATGTTCAAGGTGACTTCTGCTGTATTCGCCGGCCTGTTGGGGCTGTGGGGCTTTTCCAGCACGGCATTGGCCCAAGGCATTACCGGCGAGATGGGCGCGGGCGTCAGCTATCAACCCCACGACCCGACGGGCAGTCGCTACGAAACCCGGCCCATTCCCTACTTCGACCTGGACTGGGGCCCGGTCAGCCTGGGCACCGACGATGGCCTGACCTGGAGCGCGCTGGACACCCACGGCTTCACCGCCGGCCCGTACATCAATTACCTGCCGGGGCGTACCGCCAACGGCTCACTGCGCGGTCTGCGCAATGTCTCGGACATGGCCGAGGTGGGCGGTTTCATCCAATACGCGCCGGCCGACTTCTGGCGTGTATACGCCCAGATGGGCCAGGCCGTCGGCGGCGGACGTGATCAAAGCGGCGTGCTGGGCAAGGTCGGCGGCGAACTCGGCTACCCGCTCGGCGGCGGGATCATTGGCAGCACCGGCTTGCTGGCGCACTTTGCCGACGCCCGCCAGACCCAGACCTTTTTCGGCGTCGACGACAAGGAATCCGCGGCCTCGGGCATTCGCGCCTACAACGCGAGTGCCGGCTTCCAGAACCTGACGCTGACCCAGAGTTTCGAATTCCCCCTGGCGAACAACTGGTCGCTGCTGACCAGCGCCAGTTGGGTCCACCTGGTGGGCTCGGCGGCCAACAGCACCATCGTCAAGGACACCGGGGATGTGAACCAGGGCCAGGTGCAGACCGCGATCAGCTACAAGTTTGACTGAAGAACCCGCGCCCCCCTGCAGGCGCTGGCTTGCCAGCCACCGCCCACAGGCTTAGCCCTTCGCCTCGCGGATGATCTGGCGAATCGCGCCCACGAAGGCGTCGGCCGGCTGGCCACCGCTGACCGCATACTGATCGTTGAACACGATGGTCGGCACCGAGGTCACGCCCCGGGATATCCACAACTGCTCTTGCTCGCGGACATCGGCGGCGTATTCGTCGGAGGCGAGAATCTCGGCCGCCCGCTTGATATCCAGCCCGACGCTTTGAGCAATGATTGCCAGCGTGGCGTGATCGGAAGGGTCCTGCTGGTCGGTGAAATATGCCTTGAACAGCGCTTCCTTGAGGTTGTACTGCAAGCCTTCCAGCCCGGCCCAGTGCAACAGGCGGTGCGCATCGAACGTGTTGTAGATGCGGCTCTGGCCATCGGTACGAAAGGCAAAGCCCAACGCTGCGCCCAAGTCGCGGATGCGCGCACGGTTGGCCTGGGATTCTTCGGCAGTGGAGCCGTACTTTTCAGTGATGTGCTCGACGATGTTCTGACCGATGGCCGGCATGTTCGGGTTCAGTTCGAACGGCTGGAAATGAATCTCGGCCTGCACCTCGGCGCCAAGCTGGTCGAGGGCTTCGGTCAGGCCACGCAGGCCGATGATGCACCAGGGGCAGGACACGTCGCTGACGAAATCGATTTTCAGGGGAGTACTCATGGTAGGCAACCTCGCTGGCAATGCGCCGCAAAAGTTGCACGATACACCAATGTCACAACACCTTCGAAGGCTCGCCCAGGTCAATCTGCGCCCAATGGGCGGCATCTTCGCGATGGGCTTGCAGGTACGGCAGCACTGCCGCCAGCAGCGGCGCCTTGAAGGCTTCCTGGAACCGATGGGCCAGGCCTGGAATCAGTTTCAGCTGGCTGCCCTGGATATGCGCCGCCAAATGCACGCCGTGCATCACCGGCAATAACGGGTCGGCCGTGCCGTGGACCACCAGGGTGGGCACGCGCAACTGGTTGAGCAACGGTACCCGGCTTGGCTCGGCGAGGATCGCCATGATCTGGCGCTTCACGCCGTCGGGGTTGAAAGCGCGGTCGTAGGACAGCGCCGCCTGCTGCAGCAGCACCTGGCGATCATCTTTCACCGACGGGCTGCCCAGGGCTGCCAACAAATCCGCCTGCTGCTCCAGCGCGACTTCACGGTTCGGTGCGCTGCGCCGCGACAACAATTGCACCAACGCCGCACTCGGCGCCGGCAACCCTTCGGCGCCGGAGCTGGTCATGATCAGCGTGAGGCTTTCGACCCGCTGCGGCGCCATGGCCGCCAGGTGCTGGGCGATCATGCCGCCCATGCTCGCGCCCAGCACATGGAATTGGCGGATCTGCAACGCGTCCATCAGGCCCAGGGCGTCGTCGGCCATGTCAGTCAGCGTGTAGGGCGCCGCCACCGGCAGGCCGAGCTTGTAGCGCAGCACTTCGAAGGTCAGGTTGGCGCTGGCAGGTGCCTGTCGCCAGGTGGACAGGCCGACATCCCGGTTGTCGTAGCGGATCACCCGAAAGCCCTGTTCGCACAACGCCACCACCACTTCATCTGGCCAGTGGATCAACTGCCCGCCCAGGCCCATGACCAGCAGCAACGCGGGATCGGACGCCCGCCCGATGCTCTGGTAGGCGATGCTGACCGTTTCCAGGTCGACCGTTTGGGTCGGGACATTGACATCACATCGAGACGCCGCAAAAGACGGCAGGCCGAACATAAAAGCGGCCAATAAAAGCAACACGCGCATGGAAAACACCGAAACACAGAACCCCAGTAGAGCGCGAGTCTGATGAAGTTTGTTCGAGCGCGCTGCCACAGTTGCGTGACAGTTTGATGAAGAGTGCCCAGTGGTCATGGTCGACACGGCCTGCAACATGAGACAAACTCACGCCATTCCAATTCTTCACAAATTGTCTTCATGGAGAGCCCGTGCTCGAAATCCGCCACCTCAAGACCCTGCACGCCCTGCGCGAAGCCGACAGCCTGGTAGAAGCCGCCGAGCGCCTGCACCTGACGCAGTCGGCGCTGTCCCACCAGTTCAAGGAGTTGGAGGAACGCCTGGGCATGCCGTTGTTCGTGCGCAAGACCAAGCCGCTGCGCTTCACCAGCGCCGGCCTGCGTCTGCTGCAACTGGCCGATGCGACCCTGCCGCTGCTGCGCGGCGCCGAACGTGACATCGCACGATTGGCCGGCGGTACCGCCGGGCGTTTGCACATGGCCATCGAGTGCCACAGCTGCTTCCAATGGCTGATGCCGACCATCGACCAGTTCCGCGATGCCTGGCCGGAAGTCGAGCTGGACCTGGCCTCGGGCTTCGCCTTTGCGCCGCTGCCAGCCCTGGCCCGTGGCGACCTGGACCTGGTGGTGACGTCCGATCCACTGGAATTGCCGGGCATCACCTACGTGCCGTTGTTCACCTACGAAGCCATGCTCGCGGTGGCCAATCAACACCCACTGGCGCACAAGTCCTACATCGTGCCCGAAGACCTGCTGACCGAAACCCTGATCACCTACCCGGTGGAGCGCGACCGCCTGGACATCTTCACGCGCTTCCTCGAGCCGGCCGATGTGGAACCGGCCCAGGTGCGCACCTCGGAGCTGACGGTGATGATGATGCAACTGGTCGCCAGCGGCCGCGGCGTGTGCGGCATGCCCCATTGGGCGCTGCATGAATACAGCTCACGGGGTTACGTGAAGGCCAAGCGCCTGGGCGAGAAAGGCCTGTTTGCCACGCTGTATGCGGGCATCCGCGCGGACATGCTGGACGCGCCGTATATGCGCGACTTCCTGCTGACGGCCAAGGACACCTCGTTTTCCACCCTGGATGGCGTCAGCGCGGTGCGCTGACGCGCGAGGAGCGATCAGGCCGGGGTGGTCAGCGACGCGCGATAGAACGGCAGGATCAGATCACGGGTCAACGGCGCCAACAGCAAGCCGCCATCGCCGGCGGGGTCGATCCAGCGCACCTCTTCAATCTCGGCGGCGGGGGTGACCGGGACGTCGATCTGCACCTGGAACAGCTCGGCTTCCACGGTGAAACCCGGTTCGTTGACGGCAGGAGCCGAAAACTGGCCGAGGTAGGTCGCAGCGCCGGGCTCGATACGCAGGTTCAGCTCCTCAAACAGCTCACGCGCCAGCGCTTCGGCAGGTTGCTCGCCGGCGTCGATCTTGCCGCCAGGTTGCATGAACGCCTGGGTGCCGCGCTTGCGCACCAGCAGGGTCTGGCCGTCACTGCCGATCAAAAGGGCGGCGGCGATGCGGATGGTCGAGGTCATGGATAAGACGTCCTTGAAGGCAAAGGGCGCAAGGATCACATGATCGGCGCGAACGCCGCAATCAATCCGAAAGCTGGCTTGCCTGCGCCTATCCGTTCAAGGGTGTTGAGCCGCGATCTCGGTGTGCTCCTTGATAAACACGCTGTAGCGCGCACCTTCCATGGTTTCGAATGCGATCAATTTGTCCACCAGCGGCAGGTTCAGCACCTTGCCGGCATTGAGCAGCAGCATGCCGTTGTCGGCATTCAGATTGCGCGCCAGCACCATGCCCTCCTCCAGCTCGCGGGTGCCGAGCACTTTGACGTTGGGGTCGCCCAAGGTCACGTCATTCAAGTAGGTCGCGCAGACCTGCACAAAGTCTTCGACCAACAGCGGGTCATACAGCCGCCCGGCGTACTTGCGGATATACAGCAGCGCTTCATCGCTGTTCATCTGCCGCTCGAGGATCAGGCCCTTTTGCAGCTCGATAAAATCCACCGCCAACTTCAACAGCCGCGACCCGGCGGGAATCGCTTCGCCCTTGAGGTGATCGGGGAAGCCACTGCCGTCCCAGCGCTCCTGATGATGGCGGATCAGGCGCGCGGCATCTTTCATCGGCTCCAGGGTCATCAGCAGTGATTCGCTCTGGGCCGGGTAGGCGCGATACCGTTCGCGGTCGCTGCTGTGCAGCAAGTCCGAGGGCGAGGCCATCATGCTGTCGCTCCAGCTCAACTTGCCGATGTTGTAGAGCGCGGCGGCCATGGTCAGGTCGCGATTGCTGGCGCAGTCCTCGCCATGGGCCACGCACCAGGTGCGTACCAGTTCGATGATCTGCCGGTTGGTCTGCTTCGCGCGCGGCAGGCGCAGGTTGGCCAGCAGCGAGAACACCTCGGCGCCGGTGGCATAGCTGTGCTTAAGTTCTTCGTAGGCCAGGTCAAGCATGTCGGCGGTTTGCTGCAGCTCGCTGGTGCGCGAGGCCACGCGTTTTTCCAGGGTCGTGTTGAGCTGCTTGAGTGCGTCGTTCTGCTGCTGGATCAGTTGCTCCAGCCGCGCACGTTCACGCTCCGAATGCTGATGCGCCAGGGATTGGCGCAGCGCCAGCAACAACTCTTCATCCTTCCAGGGTTTGCTCAGGTAACGGTAGATCTCGCCTTCGTTGATGGCCTTGATGATCAGGGTCAGGTCGGTCTCGCTGGTCAGCAGGATGCGCACGGTGTGGGGATAGTGCTGGTGGATATGCGCCAGCAATGACGCGCCGTCCATGTCGGGCAGGCGCGCAGCGCTCATCACCAGGTCGACGGGTTGGCTGGCGAGAATGGCCAGGGCATCGGCCGCGCAAGTGGCGCTGTGCATTTCGAAGGGCTCCAGCCGCAGCAGGTGCGTCAGGCTGTGCAGCACCTGCGGATGGGCATCGATCAGCAGCACTACGGCGCGTTCGGTATCGGTGAAAGCCACTGACTCTCCCATGGCACACCTCGGATCGTCGGTTGGGTTTCCTTGTTGTTGTGGTTCACGGCCTCCTTGGCGATTACTGAGGAGTTTAGTTGGTTTTTTGAAAGCTGATGGCCCTTCGATATCACGCATTTCCATCAGGCATTAAAAACCCGGTTTTTTCACCGGGTTCGGATAAAGGCAGATCCAGCACTACGCACAATGCGCAACCTTCTCGACCTCTTTGGCTATCTGGTCGCCCTTGGCGATTTCCGCTGTGCGCAGATCATAGGCCGTCTGCAGGTTCAGCCAGAACTGCGCGGACGTTTCCAACGCAGCTGCCAGGCGTAATGCTACATCCGCACTGATGCTGCGACGCATCAACACAATGTCATTCACCGTCGGCGCAGAAACGTGCAGCGCCCTTGCAAGGGCGGCGGCCGTCAGGCCCAGCGGCTCCAAGTACTCCTCCTTGAGAATTTCTCCAGGGTGCACAGGTCGCATGCCGTTCTTAAACATGATTCACCTCAGTGGTAATCCACAATTTCAACGTTTTCCGGACCGTTAGGGCCCCAAACGAAACAGACCCGGAATTGACCATTGATTCGGATACTGTGTTGCCCCTCTCGGTCGCCATACAAGGGTTCGAGCCTGTTCCCAGGTGGGGAGCGCAAGTCAGCGAGTTCTACCGCTGCATCGAGCATGCTCAGCTTTCGCTCCACCACCGACAGGATGGCGGACCAGCGCCTGGATCGACCGGTCTCAAAAACGGTTCTGGTATCAGCGCATTTAAAGCTTCTTATCATTGGTTAACGCTTAACGTTATTCGTTAAACCCCAACTCTACATTGGTTTTCGAGATATTCAACGCAAGGCTGGAAAAGCACTGGAATACGGCGACGAGTGGTCAGTAGCGCAAAAAAAAGCCGCTCCATTCTCTGGAGCGGCCTTCGAGGTGAAACGCGGAGCCCTCACGCCTCGGTTTTTTTCGGGCTGGAGCCAAACGAAGCGAAACGCTTGTTGAACCCGGCAATACGACCTTCGGCCTGGGTCTTGCGCTGTTGGCCGGTGTAGATCGGGTGCGAGGCGCTGGACACGTCCAGCGGGATGTAAGGGTAGGTGTTGCCGTCGCTGTGTTTATGCGTGCGGTCGCTGTCGGCGGTGGAGCCGATCAGGAAGAACACATCGGCGGCAGTGTCATGGAACAACACGGTACGGTAGTCAGGATGGATACCAGCTTTCATAAGGCCTCCGGGGCGTCTGGGTGCATTTGATTTGTTATACAGTAACACAAATCATGCACCCAAACGAGAACCGATTGCAATAAGAATAGGCCGTACGCTTCTATGCGGCCTCCTGGAAGTCCATTTCCGGCGGCTGTCGGGAGAAGCCGCGCGTGAGGAAACCCAGGTAAACCAGGCCGATCGCCAACCACACCAGGCCCAGGCCGATCGCCAACCACACCAGGCCCAGGTAGATCGCCAGGTGGTCGAGGCTGATCATCAGCCACAGGTCCGCCAGCAAGCCAATGGTCGGGAACACCAGGAACAGGATCAACTCACGGACGCCACGCTGCTGGGCGCCGATCCAGTAGTGAAAGATCACCGACAGGTTCACCAGGCTGAACGCCAGGAACGCGCCAAAGTTGATGAACGACGTGGAGGTGGTTACGTCCAGCTTCAACGCCAGCAGCGCCACCGCTGCACACAGCAGGATACTGTTGACCGGCGTGCCGAACCGCGCATGCAAAGTGCCAAAGAACGACTTGGGCAACACGCCATCGCGGCCCATCGCAAACAGCAGGCGCGAACCACTGGCCTGGGCCGACAGCCCCGAGGCGAACTGGCCGACGATCAGGCCGATCAGGAAGATCGACACGAACAGGTCGCCGCCGATGTTGCGCGCGATTTCATACGCCGCCGAATCGACATTGGCGAATTCGAAGGACGGATGGGCGATCTGCACGAAATAGGACACCGCCACGAAAATCAGCCCGCCGATCAACGTGATCAACATGATCGCCCGCGGGATGGTGCGGCGAGGGTCGCGGGTTTCTTCGGTGAGGGTGCTGACCGCGTCAAAGCCCAGGAACGAATAGCAGGCGATGGCAGCGCCGCTCATGATCAGCGGCATCTGCATCTGGCCGTTGAAGAACGGGGCGACGGTCCACAAGGGCTTACTCGCATCACCGCCGATGTAGTGGATGCACAGCGCGACAAACGCGATCAGCACCAGAAACTGCACCAGCATCAGCAAGGCGTTGATGCCATTCGCCAGCTTGAGGCCAATGATGTTGATGACGCTGGTGATGCCGATAAACGCCAACACCCAGACCCATTGCGGCACCGCAGGGAACGCCGAGTTGAGGTACGCCGCGCCGATCAGCCAGATGGCCATGGGCAGGAACAGGTAATCGAGCAACACCGCCCAGCCGGCGATAAAACCCAGCTTGGGGCTGATCGCCTTGCGCACGTAGCTGTAGGCGGAACCGGCCACCGGGAACGCCGAGGCCATGCGCCCGTAGCTCATGGCGGTAAAGAACATTGCCACCAGCGCTGCCAGGTAGGCGGCAGGGACCATGCCGGCGGTGGATTGCGCGAGGATGCCGAAGGTGCCGAGCACAATGATCGGCGTCATATAGGCGATGCCAAACAGCACCACCGACCCTAACGACAGGGTGCGTTGCAAACGAGCCATGAGCGATTCTCCGCTGATTTATTAGATTTATGGCAGAACTGAAGTCGGTGAAGCGGACGTCTTTTTTCTTATGGTCAAACCGATTTACAAGGCCAAGCCGATTGATAGGCCCAGCCGTTTTATTGTGGCGAGCGGGCTTGCCCCGCGTTGGGCTGCGCAGCAGCCCCCATTGCACTCAGCGCATTTCTCCAGGCAACCCGCGGTGGCAGGTTTTGGGGACGCTTCGCGTCCCGACGCGGGGCAAGCCCGCTCGCCACAGGAGCTCCATCAGTTTCCAGGGATCAGCAGCTCGCGCGTGCCGTCAGGGTGCTCAATCACCTCACCGGGCAATTTCAAGCGCTGGTCATCCAGGTAGCGGTAGTCCTTGCGCGCCGCCACCAACTGGTCGAGGTCCAGCTCGACGGTAAATTGCCCGGCCTCGCGCCCGGCTTCGAACAGCAAGGTGCCGAACGGGTCCACCAGGGCGCTGCCGCCGGCGAACAGCAGGCCGCCATCACCCTCTTCCACGCGGTTGACCATCAGCGCAAACGCCTGGTTCTCCTGGGCCCGGGCCATGATCGCGGTGCGATGCGTGGGGCCATACGGGTCCATGTTGCCGTTGGTGACGATCAGCAATTCAGCACCCAGCTGCGCATTCGCGCGGGCGCTTTCCGGAAACTCGATGTCGTAGCAGATCAGCAGGCCCACGCGCACGCCGTTCCACACGCAGGTGGCGTAGCGATCGCCCGGGGTGAACACACCCCGGTCCGAGGCCCACAGGTGGGTCTTGCGATAACGCAGCGCGATGCCTTCGGGGGTGATCAGCAAAGTGGTGTTATAGAATTGGCCGCCGTCGCTCTCGGCCATGCCGATCACCACCGCGATATCGCGCGCCTGGGCAGCCTGGATAATCGCCTGCACAGTAGGGCCATCCACCGGCTCGGCGATGGCGGCGACAGTCTCGGCTGTCGGGAAGCCCATGAGGTGGGTTTCCGGGAATACGATCAGCTGCGTGTCGCTTGCACTTGCAGCAATCGCCGCCAACGCGCGCTCAAGGTTGTAAGCTGTGCCGTTATCGCGGCCTGCCAACTGGGCAAATTCGACCTTCATGGGACATCCTGTGGTTTTATCTGTGGCGCAGTATGCGCAGCCGCACACGCCGGGGAAATCACGCCGCCGGGGTAACCCTATGGGGGTAGACGCATGACCGTTTCGCTGCAAGACATCGCCTGGCACCGTTCAGTCGGGCAAATGATAGACGCCCTCGACCAGGCCAACTTCTGGACCCAACTGGTGCGCCTGCTCGACCAGTACGTGCCGTTCGACAGTTGGGTGGTGTTGCTGTTCAGCAGCGAGCACCGCCCGCTGGTGTTCGCCGAATGCCCGGGCGCCGACGGCACCCCGGACCATTTGTTCCAGGATTATCTCAACGGCCTCTACCTGCTCGACCCTTTCTATATCGCCAGCCGCGAGCACTCGCACACCGGCCTGTTACGCCTGGCTGAAGTGGCGCCCGAGCATTTCGAACTCACCGAGTACTACCAGCGTTACTTCCGCCTCAATGTGGTGGCCGATGAAATTCAGTTCAATTGCCACCTGCCGGACGGGCGCACCCTGTGCCTCTCCCTGGGCTCAAAGCAGCGTTTCGACCCGCAGCAGATTGCCCTGCTATCGCTGATCCAGCCCTGGGTGCTGAGCCTGCTGCGCCAGCGCCTGCCCTTTGAACTCAACCAGGTCAGCACCCCACAGCCGCCGATCCAGAATGACGACTGGGGCGCCCAACTCACCGCCCGCGAGCTGGACGTGGGCCGCCTGATGCTCAGCGGCTGCTCCAGCAAGGAGATCGCGCGCAAGCTGGAAATCTCGGTGGAAACCGTGAAAGTCCATAAGAAGCACATGTACAGCAAGCTGGGGATCAAATCCCAGTCGGAACTGTTCTCTATTTTCCTGCAAGCGCAGCGGAACTAGCCGCGACGCTCCTCGCTGAGTGGGACAGCGCCAGCGTCGACTTGACCGAGTCGGGCGTGGATTCGTTATGGGCCACCGCTTGCGTGCAGCCATCGGCAACCGCCATCCAATCGCCCCTCGCAGCCTCCAGAGCCGCCGTGACCAGGCCCGTCTGCGCCTGGGTCAGGCGTGTCAGGAGACCCACCGCATATTCAAGGTCGGCTCACTTTGGGAGAGGTTGGAGAACGTGTGTTTAAGTGGCTCTGGTCAACCGATGGGTTCCGCGCGCCAAGCCCTCTGAAATGGGCCTCTGCGCGCTCAAACCTTGTCCGCGGTTTCGCAACAGGCGCAGAATGGGTGATCGACCTTCAGAGTTGAACCAAGGAAAAACCGTATGAGCCTGTCCTTGTTAAGCCGTTACGCGTTCTTTGCTGCCTGTGTCATTTTCACCCTCGCCAGCCTTCCTTTTATCGAACATGAATGGCTGTGGCCCATCACTCTGGTCACCGGTGTACTGAGCCTGATCGGTCTGTTCGACCTGCTGCAAAGCCCCCACGCGGTGCGCCGCAACTACCCGATCCTGGGCAATATCCGTTACCTGGTGGAAGCCATCCGCCCGGAAATCCGTCAGTACCTGCTCGAGTCCGACAGCGACGCCCTGCCCTTTTCGCGGGCCCAACGCTCGCTGGTGTATTCGCGCGCCAAGAACGAAACCGCCGACAAACCCTTCGGCACGCTGATCGACGTGTACCAGTCGGGCTTCGAATTCATCGGCCACTCCATGCGCCCCGCGCCGCTGAGCGACCCCAGCGCATTTCGCGTGATGGTGGGCGGCCCGCAGTGCACGCAGCCGTACTCGGCCTCGGTGTTCAATATCTCGGCGATGAGCTTTGGCTCGTTGAGCGCCAACGCCATCCGCGCGCTGAACCAGGGCGCCAAGCTCGGCAACTTTGCCCACGACACCGGCGAAGGCAGCATCAGCCCTTATCACCGCGAAAACGGCGGCGACCTGACCTGGGAATTGGGCAGCGGCTACTTCGGCTGCCGCACCAGCGACGGGCGCTTCGACCCCGAGCGCTTCGCCGTGCAGGCACAGAACCCGCAAGTGCGCATGATCGAAATCAAGATGAGCCAGGGTGCCAAGCCGGGCCACGGCGGGATTCTGCCCAAGCACAAAGTCACCCAGGAAATCGCCGATACCCGCGGCATCCTGATGGGCGAAGACTGCATCTCGCCGTCGCGCCACAGTGCCTTCTCCACCCCGGTCGAAATGATGCAGTTCATCGCGCAGTTGCGTGAACTGTCCGGCGGCAAACCGGTGGGCTTCAAATTCTGCCTGGGTCACCCGTGGGAGTTCATGGGCATCGCCAAGGCCATGCTCGAAACCGGCATCCTCCCGGACTTTATCGTGGTCGACGGCAAGGAAGGCGGCACCGGTGCCGCGCCGGTAGAGTTTACCGACCATATCGGCGTGCCGCTGCGTGAAGGCCTGCTGTTCGTGCACAACACCCTGGTGGGCCTGAACCTGCGCGACAAGATCAAGCTCGGCGCCAGCGGCAAGATCGTCAGCGCCTTCGATATCGCCAGCGTCCTGGCCATCGGTGCCGACTGGGCCAACTCGGCACGTGGCTTCATGTTTGCCATTGGTTGCATCCAGTCGCAAAGCTGCCACACCAACAAATGCCCGACCGGCGTCGCGACCCAGGACCCGCTGCGCCAGCGCGCCCTGGTGGTACCGGACAAGGCCCAGCGCGTGTTCAACTTCCATCGCAACACGCTGAAAGCCTTGGCTGAAATGCTTGCGGCAGCCGGCCTGGATCATCCGTCGCAACTGTCGGCCAAACACCTGGTGCGGCGTATGTCGGCCACCGAAATCAAGCTGTTCTCGCAGCTGCATGTGTTCCTGAAACCTGGCGAATTGCTCACCGGCGAAGTGAACGGCGAGTTTTATTCGCGCATGTGGCAGATGGCGCGGGCGGACAGTTTCGAGCCCAACGAAGTGGCCGCCGCCTGACCGAGAGACACACCCCCACCCCGCTGAACCGGACCACCGAACGGCATCGTTGAAACAAGGAGATTCACATGCCGTTATTGGACTTTTCCGCCATCGCCGCACAGCTGCCCGATACCTGGAAATCCACGCGCCTGGGCCAGGTCGGCCCGGCGCGGATCAAGGTGTTGCGCATGGATGAGCGCGCGTACGAGGAAGAGACCCACGACTACAACGAAGGGCTGCTGGTGGTGAGCGGCCAGTTACGCCTGCGCATCGACGCAGAAGAAATCCGTGTGCAAGCCGGCCAGATGTACCTCGTGCACGCCGGCACCCCTCACGCTGTACTCGCCGGTAGCCAGGGCACGCTGGTGATCATTGATGTCTAGAGACATTCAGTAATACCCAACCTTTGCAATTGCGTATAAATACCGCCAACCTGCGCCCGCCCGACGTGCGGCGTACGACGATGTGCGCGTTCGCCTGTCATTACTAAACCTATTGTTCAAGAGCCCGCTGCCATGCTGAACGGACGCGACCCACGCATCGATTTTTTTCGGGGCCTGGCGTTGATCTTCATTTTCTGGGATCACGTCCCCCACAACCCCCTCGGCCAGATCACCCTGCGCAACGTCGGTTTCAGCGATGCCGCGGAAGTGTTCGTGTTCCTCGCCGGCTACGCCGCGGTGCTCGCCTACGGCAAGATCCTGCAACGCGACGGCTACTGGATGGCCTCGCTGAAAATCCTGCGCCGCACCTGGGTGTTGTATGTGGTGCATATCTTTTTGCTGGCGATGCTCATGGGCATCGTGTTCTTCGCCAACAGCCACGTGGAAACCCGTGACCTGGTCGAGGAGATGGGCCTGACGCACTTCATCACGCACCCGCAGCAGGCCCTTACCGATGAACTGCTGCTGCGTTTCAAACCCAACCTGATGGACCCGCTGCCGCTGTACATCGTGCTGCTCGCCGGGCTGCCGCTGGTGCTGCCGTTGCTGTTGCGCAAGACCTGGCTGGTGGTGGGCGCGTCGGCGACGGTGTACCTGCTGGCGCCATGGATGGGCTGGAACCTGCGGGCGATTGCCGACGGCGTGTGGTACTTCAACCCGGTGACCTGGCAGTTTCTGTTTATCCTGGGTGGCGCGGCCGCGCTTCATGCCGGACGGGCGCGTGCGCCTGAACACCGTCCGCTGCTGCGCCAACCGCTGTTCGTCACGGCAGCGCTCTACACCGTGGCTGCCGCGGTGCTGACGCTATCCTGGCGCTGGCCCGAGGTGCACGACGCGCTGATGCCCGCGTGGCTCAGCGATGTGATCTACCCCATCAGCAAGACCGACCTGTCGCCGCTGCGCCTGCTGCACTTCCTGGCCCTGGCCTACGTCACCGCCAAGTTGCTGCCCGGTCGCGGCTGGACGCAGAACTGGTGGGCGCAGCAAAGTTGCCGCATGGGCCGCTATTCCCTGGAAGTCTTCTGCCTCGGCGTGTTGCTGGCGCCACTGGCGGACATGCTCAACGCTATGGCTGACGATGCCTGGAGCATGCAGATTTTCAGTGCGCTGCTGGGGCTGGCACTGATGGCGGGGCTGGCGGCATGGCTGGAGTTCAACAAGCGTTTGAACCTGGTCCAGGGCACTGCACTGCCAAGCACGTCAGTTGGCTGAGGGCACGTAGCTGACCTTGCCGCACACTTGAACCCTAGCTGGCCTGCCTGTGGTGACCACCGGCAGGCCAGGTTCAAGGGGTCACGCCGAACGCTGTGAGCCCACGCCGACCTGGGTCGGCTGCAGCTTGAACACGTAGAACAGCACCGTCAGCAGCACCAGGAACACCGGCCCTACATACAGCGCCACGCGGGTGTCCGGGAAGTACGCCATCAGGCCTACCACCAGCACCAGGAACGCCAGCGCGAGATAGGAACTGACCGGGTACAGCCACATGCGGTACTTGAGGGCTTTCTGTTCGGCCGGGCTCAGGCTCTTGCGGAACTTGAGCTGGGCCAGCAGGATCATCAGCCAGGTCCAGATCGCCCCGAAGGTGGCAATCGACGTCACCCAGACGAAGACTTTTTCCGGCACCAGGTAGTTGAGCAACACGCCGAGCAACAACGCAAAGATCGACAACAGCAGCGCCTTGCGCGGCACGCCGTTGCTCGAGGTCTTGGCGAACGTGGCCGGGGCCTGACCGTTCTGCGCCAGGCTGTAGAGCATGCGCCCGGTGCTGAAGATACCGCCGTTGCACGACGACAACGCCGCGGTGATCACCACGAAGTTGATGATGCCGGCGGCGGTCTTGATACCCAGCCGCTCGAAGGTCATCACGAACGGGCTGCCCTGGGTGCCGATTTCATTCCACGGGTAGATCGACAGGATCACGAACAACGCGCCCACGTAGAACAGCAGAATGCGCCAGAACACCGAGCCGATGGCGCTGGGGATGGTCTTCTGCGGGTTCTTTGCTTCACCGGCGGTGAGGCCGATCATCTCTACGCCCAGGTAGGCGAACATCACCATTTGCAGCGACATCAGCACGCCCTGGATGCCATTGGGCATGAAGCCGCCGTGGGCCCACAGGTTGGAAATCCCCAGTGCCACGCCGTCGTTGCCAAAACCGAACGCGATGATGCCGACGCCACCGATCACCATCGCAATGATGGTGACGATCTTGATCAGCGCGAACCAGAATTCGAACTCACCGAAGGCTTTCACCGCGATCAGGTTGATGGTGCCCATGCTGATCAGGGCCGCCAGGGCCCAGATCCAGCGTGGCGTATCGGGGAACCACACGCCCATGTACACCGCCACGGCAGTGATCTCGGCCACACAGGTCACCAGCCACAGGAACCAGTAGTTCCAGCCGGTCAGGAAGCCCGCCAACGGCCCGAGGTAATCCTGGGCATAGCGGCTGAAGGAGCCGGCCACCGGGTTGTGCACGGCCATTTCGCCGAGTGCGCGCATGATCACCAGGATGGCCAGGCCACCGATGATGTAGGACAGCATGATGGCCGGTCCGGCCATTTCGATGGCCTTGGCCGAGCCTAGGAACAGGCCGACACCGATACAGGCGCCGAGGGCCATCAGGCGGATATGCCGCTCGCCCAGTTCGCGTTTGAGCGGGCCGCCCGAAGCGGTCTCGCCATGGGGCAGGTGGTTGCCGACTGGCATAGGGATACAACCTCGTCTTGTTATTGGATATGAGCCTCTGAGTCCGGTACGTCACGACGGGTCTGCCATGGCGTACCGTTTCCGCTTGGCCTTTTGGGTCAATCGGTCTGGCCGGGCCAGATCAGGGGGGGTGCAGTATAAAAAGCTCAACCCAGTGATTTTCACTCTATAAACGGCAATATTCAGAGGTAATTCCCGTATAAATCCTATTGCGCGGTTGGAGTATCGCACAGCAATGGTGCGCCATTTCAAGCCCGGCCTATCCACCGGGCGTCCACAGCGGTGCGTCGAAGAGCAATTTGCGCGGGTACAAGACACTGGGTGTGAATCCTCGACATAACGCGTCGGCTCGGCGCCGGGCACACCAGCACCCCATCGGCGAACGGGCTGTAATGCGATGGAAGTGGGTCCGATAAGCCCCAACGGTAGGGAAGTGCCGCGACAGTCGGTGGTAACCGGATACCCCACCCAGACAAATTCTTCGACGGCGCCAATCAGCGTCTAAGCTTCATTCAAGTCCGATCAATCTGCCGGGATGGGATCAATCGACTATGGGCGCTTTATGGCAAACCGATTCAACCCAGGCTGCGGTTCCCACCGACAGCGCGGATGAACAACCATTGCCACGACGCCCACGCAGACCCGCGTACCGCTGGCGCCTGGTGTGGCTGCTGCTGGTGATCGGCCTGATCGCCGCAGGGTTTGCCGCCCAGCGCGAGATGCGCACCGCGCACTGGCAGGCGCGCGAACTCAGCCGGCTGGCGGGCACTCTCGGCTACACGCTGCAAGCCGGTGCGAGCGATGCCATCGTGTATCCCGGTGATGGCCCCTTCGACAAGCGCCTGGGCTACAGCGACCTCGATCAATTCCTGCCGCGCCTGCTCAAGCGCAATTACCAGGTGCAGAGCCAGGTGCGCTTTTCCGCGCCACTCATGACGTATGTCGGGCGCGGCCTGTTCGTGCCCTATGCGGAAAAGATCCAGGCGGGCCTGTCGATCAATGACTGCCGGGCCGAGCCGCTGTACCAGTTCACCTACCCGCAGCAGGCGTACCAGCAGTTCAGCGCCATTCCGCCAGTAGTGGTCAACAGCCTGCTGTTCATCGAGAACCGCGACCTGCTCGACCCGGCCCAACCCCAGGCCAACCCGGCGGTGGACTGGCCGCGCTTCGCCAAGGCGGCATGGTCACAAGTGGCCAGGCTGCTGCACTTGCCCGGGCAGAGCGCCGGCGGCAGTACCCTGGCCACGCAACTGGAAAAATACCGCCACTCCCCCGACGGCCTGACCCTGTCCGGCGGCGAGAAACTGCGCCAGATGTTTTCCGCCAGCGTGCGCGCCTATCAGGCCGGCCCGCAAACCTTGCAGGCCCGGCAGAATATTGTGCGCGATTACCTCAACAGCGTGCCGCTGTCCGCCGTGCCCGGTCATGGTGAAGTGCACGGCATGGCCGAAGGTTTGCGGGTGTGGTACGGCGCCGACTTTGACAAAACCAACGCCCTGCTCGCCGAACCCGGCACGCAACACCTCGCGCAAAAAGGCCTGGCACTGCGCGAAGTGTTGTCGTTGATGATTGCCCAGCGCCGGCCTTCGCATTACTTGTCCAAGGGCCGCGACGAATTGACGAGCCTGACCGACAGCCATATCCGCCTGCTGGAGCAGAACGGCGTGGTCGAGCCGGCCCTGGCCAAGGCCGCGCTGGCGAGCAACATCACCTACCGCGACTGGCTGCAGCAACCGACGTTGCAACCGATTGAAACCAACAAAGGCATCAGCGTCGCGCGCAGTCGCCTGGCCGCCCTCCTCAACCGTCCGCTGTACGACCTCGACCGCCTCGACCTGTCCGCCACCAGCACCCTGCAAAATGACCTGCAGACCCAGGCCACCGCCTACCTCAAGCACCTGGCCGACCCCGCCTTCGCCGGCCAGCTCGGCCTGCTCGGCCCGCGCCTGCTGACGCCCGCCAGCACCGCCCAGGTGCGCTACAGCTTCACGTTGTATGAGATGACCGGCGACGGCGCCCGCGTGCGGGTGCAGACCGACAACACCGACCAGCCCTTCGATATCAACGAGAGCAGCAAGCTGGAACTCGGCTCCACCGCGAAGCTGCGCGTGCTCACCACCTACCTGCAAATCATCAGCGAGCTGCACGATCGTTATGCCGGCCAGACGCCTGCGGCCTTGAAGAAAGTCGACATCGACGAACAGGATCGCCTGTCGCGCTGGGCGGTGGACTACCTGGCGCAAAACAGCGACCAGAGTCTGCCGAAGATGCTCGATGCGGCACTTGACCGGCAGTATTCCGCCAGCCCCGGCGAGAGCTTTTTTACCGGTGGCGGGATGCATCACTTTCACAACTTTCGCAACGAAGACAACGGCCGCAGCCCGAGCCTGCGCGACGCCCTGCGTGAGTCGATCAATCTGCCGTTCATTCGCCTGATGCGCGACCTGGTGCGCTACAGCACCTATCACGGCGCCAACAACAGTGCCGAGCTGCTCAAGGACGACAGCGATCCACGCCGCCAGGAATACCTGGCCCAGTTCGCCGACCGCGAAGGCACCACCTTCCTGCTGCGCTTCTGGAAAAAGTACCGCAACAAGGACACCCAGGCCCGGCTCGACACCTTCCTGGACGGCATGCGCCCAACCGCCATGCGCCTGGCTGCCGTGCACCGTTACCTGCTGCCGCAGGCCAGCCAGGACAGTTTCAACCGTTTTGTCCGGGCGCACCTGAACACGCAAAAAGCCTCGGAAAAACTCACCGACGAACGCCTGGCCAAGCTCTATAAAGATTACGGCCCTGGCGCCTACGACCTGCCGGACCAAGGCTATATCGCCAAGGTCCACCCGCTGGACTTGTGGTTGCTCGGCTACCTGTTGAACCACCCCGACGCTACCTTCACCCAGGCCGTCGCCGCCAGCGAGCATGAGCGCCAGGAAGTCTACGGCTGGCTGTTCAAGAGCCGGCACAAAAGCGCGCGCGACAGCCGTATCCGCACCATGCTGGAGATCGAAGCGTTCCTGGATATTCATCAGCGCTGGCAGGCGGTCGGCTACCCGTTCGACCATCTGGTGCCGTCCCTGGCCACCGCCATCGGCAGCTCGGGCGACCGCCCGGCGGCGCTGGCGGAACTGGTCGGCACCATCCTCAACGACGGCATACGCGAGCCGACGCTGCGCATCGACAGCCTGCACTTTGCCGCCGACACGCCGTATGAAACCCGGTTGGTGAACAACCCCGACAAAGGCAAGCGGGTGATGCCCAGCGAAGTTGCCACCGCATTGCGTGGGGCGTTGTCGCAGGTGGTGGATGCAGGTACGGCGAAACGCGTGTCGGGCAGTTTCAAACTGGCCGACGGCACACCGCTGGCCATGGGCGGCAAGACCGGCACCGGCGACAACCGTATCGAAGCGATCGGCGCCGGTGGACGCATCCTCAGCTCCAAGGCGATCAACCGCACGGCGACCTTTGTGTTCTACATCGGCGACCGGCATTTCGGCACCCTCACCGCCTTCGTCCCCGGCAGCGGCGCGCAGAATTTCACCTTTACCTCGGCGTTGCCTGTCCAGGTGCTCAAGGGCATGGCACCGGTGCTGATGCCGTACCTGCAACCGGGCAGCCATACCTTGTGCACCCCCGCCACGATGGCGGTCACCGAAGGCGGTAGCCGGCTGTTTTCGAGGTGACATTTGTTGAACGGAAGGTGCGGTTATCCGGCCTGTCCGACCCAGTATTCAAACTTATTCCCGGCCCCTGGCCTCAATAGACTGAAGCGCTTTCATGGCTCTTTTCAGGATCTGTTGCATGGTCGTCATTTCCCCTGTCCCGTTCACTACCGCGTTTCAAGGTCGGCACTACCCGCTGCTCAAGCATGCCTTGCCGCCCTGGTTCAAAAGCACCTCCCTGGCCCGCCTGCACGCTTTGCGCGCCGTCGGGCTCAAGGATCCGGCGCCATACCCCCGCGCCACGCCAGACCAGCACACCGGCCTCAAGCAGGCGATTGCCGACCACTGGCACACCCTCAACACCCTTGACCAGCGCCTGCAGAAGCTCAATGACGTGTATGCCTACGCCGAGCGGGTGCTGGGCAGCGCCCTGGCGGACTACGGCCCGATCGATGTGAGAAACACCTTCCTGCGCGTGTATGTCAAAGCCAGCAGCGCCTGGTGGGTGCATGACTTCAAGCAAGCCGTGACCAGCCGCACGGTGTCCCTGCTGGACGCAGCGCTGCACAACTTTGCCGCCTCAGAACGTTTCGTCGACTATGCCTTCCTGTCCGCCGCCGATGCCCGTGGCCAGCAACGCAGCTTGACGTTCAAGCACAAGGCCAATGGCACCGTCCTCACTGCCGAGCGCTTCAAGCAACTGTGTCGTGGCCTGGACATCGGCCGCCACTACCGCGAGCACCTGAAGATCGTCATGGGGGTCTACACCCCCACGGTCGCCCGCGACCTGCGCCGGCAAGTGATCGACCAGCACAAAGCCGGGTTGAAAGCCGCCGCCCACCTGGCGCTGGTCAAGGGCGATATTGCCGAGGATGCCTGCACCGCCGTACTGGGTCTGATCCATGCAAACTCGACACTGCGCCTCGACGGCCAGACCCTGGCCGCCCATACCCTGGACATGATGAACAGCCGGCTCACCGGCATCCTGCTGTTCTGCGCGACGCCGCCCTCGGCAGCGCGGGTGATCGCTTATGTGCCGGACGACCCCGAGCACCCGCTCAAGCAATACCCGACGCCGATGGCCTTCATGACGCAAGTGACCCGCCAGTTGCGGGATGCCGAGCACTACCAGGTGTTCTTCAGCCGGTTTGTCGACCATGACCAGCGCGGCTTTTTTTTCGCCAACCTCAACACCCGCCTGAGCCGGGTGCAGTGGCGCATCAAAGCGCCCACCGACAGCCAGCCCACCTGGCAAGACACCCCGCTGGACAACCCCCACCTGCAATTTCATGTGCAGCCCATCGCAGCAGACCACCCCAACCGCGCCAGCAACGGCGGCGCAGATGACCTGTGGCACTACCGCTACCGCGTGCACCTGAACAAGGTGCTCAACGACGCCCAGGACATCGCCGTTTCCACCCTTCGCGCCGATACCCTGGCGCGCCAGGCCTGGTGGGACAACCTGGGGAAAATCCTTGGCGACCTCTTCAACGCCGCCCTGCAGGTACTCACGCCGTTCGTGCCGGGGTTGGGCGAAGTGATGCTCGCCTACACCGCCTACCAGATCACCGACGAGGTGTTCGAAGGCGTGGTCGACTGGGCCCAGGGCCGAGGCGCGGAGGCGGCGGATCATCTGCTCGGGGTGGCGCAGGACGTTGTCCAGTTCGGCCTGTTCGCCGCCGGTACCACCTTGGCCGCGCCACTGCGCCTGAAACTCTCGGCGTTCGTCGAAGGGCTCAAGCCGGTGCAGACTGCAGACGGTCGTCAACGCCTGTGGAACCCGGACCTTGCGCCCTATGTCGACGACCAGGGCACACTCGATCCCGCGCAACGGCTGATACACGAAGGCGCGCAGTATCGGGTTCAACACGCGCGCATCGTCCACCCACGCCGCCCGCAAGCGTATCGGCCACAGCTGTATCGCCAGGCCAACGGGATTGTCGTGCATGAAGCCGACCAGCCGCAGACCTGGGACAGCCGCACGTTGATGCGTCGCCTCGGGCCCAGGGTCGCGGCCTTCAGCGATGAGCAACTGGAACGCATCCGCCTCACCAGTGGCTGCGACGACGACGTGCTACGCGGCGCGTATCTGCAGGACCAGCCGCTGCCACCGCTGCTCGCCGACACGCTCAACCGCTTCGAGGCCTACGCCAGCGCGCAGTCGGCCAGTGATCAGATCCGCGCGGGCATGCCGCTGGACCCGGCTGCCGCCTGGTTCGAGCAAACCGTTACCGAACTCGAGGGCTGGCCACAGGACAAGGCCCTGGAAGTGTTCCTCAGCCCCAGCCTGAGCGGCGACTCCCACCGCTATGGCAGGCTCGACGCCGCCCCGGCGGACACCCTCAAGATGAGTGTGGCGCAGGTGATGTCCGGGCAGTTGCCGGAGCGGGTGCTGGGATTTCTCGATGAAGCCCAGGCGCGCCTGCTGCTCGGCGCCCAGGTGCCCAAGGCCGGGCAAGTGCAGCACTTGCGCGAGCTGTTGGCCGCCTACGTCACCCGCCAGGCCCCCGAGATCGGCCAGTACGCCCACCATGTGCGTGAGCTGTCCGATGAGCCGGGCATCCGCCTGCTGCGCGAGCATTTCCCGCAGATGGACTCCAGCGTCGCACGGGTTCTGCTCGACAGCGCGGACGCCGCCGAGCGCGGCCTGATGCTGGACCACCGGCGCCTGCCGCTGCGTTTGGAAAACCTGGCGCGCGAACTGAATTTCGCCGCCGGCACCAGCCACGCCTATGAAAGTTTCTATTTCCCCTGGCGCCAGACCGCCGACAGCGAACGCATGCTGCTCAATACCCTGAAGCGGCACAGCGACTTTTTCGCCGACCTGCACCTGCAGATTCGCCAGCACACCGCCGACGGTCCGCTGCGCTGCGAGGCCGGCCCCGTCAATGCCGGCACCCGGCGCATCCTGGTCAGGAAAGACACCCTGGGCTATGAGGTCCGCGACGGCGCACACCGCAAGCTGCATGGCCCCGACACCCTGTACGAAGCCCTGTTGCACGCCGCGCCCGCCGATAGCCGCCAGGCGGTCGGGCTCTCTCCCGGCCAAGGCGAAGGCCTGCGGCACTGGCTGCTGACCACCCTGGAACCGCTGGCCGAACGCCGCAGCGCACTGGCCCAATCCCCCGTGCGCAGCCAGGCTGACGTGGAGACACTCAAGCTGCTCGGCTCCCCCACGCCTGCGCGCACGTCGAAGCTGGTCGTCAGGAGTGAGCAGGTGGTGATCCTGAACGCCTTGAAAACCGTGTTTACGCACCAGAGCGAGGCGCACATCCTGGCCTTTATGGAAAAAGTCGGCAGCGAGCACCTCAGCCCCCGCGTCAACCAACTGATCGTCGAGCATTACCGCCTGGACGCTGACCTGGCGCACTGGTCGCGCCAGCCAGGCAAGCATCCGCCGGACCTGGAGCTTGAGCTGCGCCTGTTCATTCGCGGCAAACTCCTTGAATGCTGGCAGGATCAGATCCGCGCCTCCACCAGCCCCTCCGGCACGCGCCTGGATCTGAGCGGCATAACGCTGCCCGAGACCCTGCCACCGCTGCGCGCCGACTTCAGCCATGTCACCCGGCTGAACCTGATCCACAGTCAGTTCAACACGGCCCATGGTGAATTCCTGCAACACTTCCCGCAGCTGTCCAGCCTGTATCTGGCGGATAACCCGCTGTCCCGCCTGCCGGAAGCGATCCGCGACCTGCGCCACCTGGAAAACCTCGACCTGGCCTGGTGCCCGCTGGCGTTGCAGGCGGTGGATGTCACCCGCCTGAAAAACCTGCGCTACCTGCGGCGCCTGAAACTCAACAACACCCGCAGCCACAGGGCCCCGGATATCGGGCGCATGCGCGACCTGGTTCACCTGGACCTCAGCCACAGCCCTGTCGCACAGTGGCCCGATGGGCTGTTCGAGGTGCCCCGGTCCTCGCGATTTGTCCTCAACCTGCAGGGCACCGCCATTACCCATGTGCCCGAGGTCGCCCTCGGCAGTGCCGAGGCCCGGCTTGTCGCCGCGACCTACCTCAATCGCGCCGCACTCGACGCCCTGCAGCGTGAACGATTCAAGGCCTACCGCGCGTCAGTCGGGCTGGACCCCGAGCGCACCTATGAACCCCAGGGCGACAGCACGCCGTGGCTGGACTACCTGTCACCGCAAGGCCAGGACGACGCCCGCAAAGTCTGGGATGCCCTGGAGCACGAACACGGCTCCCAGGGATTGTTCGAGGTGATCAAGGCTTTGGAAATACCGGAGCGGTTCCAGACAGACGAAGATCAGCAACGCTACCGCGCCAACCACCGCACCCTGACCCGGCAGGTCTGGACCCTGCTGCAGGCGGCCGCCGTCGACACCCCGCTGCGCAAACGGCTGTTCGAGATTGCCAGTTTCCCCAGCAATTGCCCGGATGCCGGCACGCAGATCTTCAACGAAATGGGGGTCGAGGTGCTGCTCTACCAGATCGAGCATCAGGCGCCGACGCCAGAAGCCCATGAGCGGCAACTGGTCACCCTGGTCAAGGGCCGTGCGCGCCTGCAGCAGCTCAACGATGTGATCCGGGCCGACGTCCAACAGCGCCTGGCGCCGGTCGCCCAAGGAGGCCAGGGCTTGCGGTTTCTCACCGACGTCATCGACGGCGTGCCCGGCCAGGTGGATGAAGTGGAAATCTACCTGGCCTACCAGACTGCCCTCGCCGAGCGCCTGGACTTGCCGTGGATCGCCGAGCATATGCTCTACCGCAGCACGGCCGGGGTCAGCGACGCGCAGATCGACGCGGCGTATGCCAAGGTGCTCGAGCTTGGCGAGGGCGACGGCCTGGTCAACCGCATGCTGCTCGACCCCCACTGGTGCGCCTGGCTGCAACGTCGATATGCCGGCCAATATGCCCAACAGCAGCAATGGCTCAAGACGCAACACAACCGCTTGTTCGACCTGCTGGAGTTGGGCGAACAGTGGCCGCAGGCGCCCGACACCGCAGCGCTGCAAACACAGGTCGATGCCCTGGCCAGTGAGTGGGGCATGAGCGGACTGAACCCCGCTGACCCGGCAGCATTCCAGGCCGCCTGCGAAAAGCGCGAGGAAGAACTCGGCTACATCGCCCAGGCATGGATGCGTGACCGCACCCGCGCAGCGCTGATGGCGGCATACACCTTAAGCAATCGCCCTAGCCACTGATCTCGATGATTTTCTCGCTGGTGCCTTCCACCAGGAAAAACCGATAGATCCGCCCGGCCTGTTTTTCAAAGCTGAAGACCCGGCCGGGGAAGATATGGTTCTTGGTGGTGGGCGCGCAGGCGGTGCGGTCGTTCACCGCGCAATCCTTGAACTCATCCACCACGATCACGGTGTTGCCGGCGTTACGCAGAGTGTAGCGCTGCCCACCGTTTTCGAGCCGGGTATCAAACCGGCTGCCGGTAGGCCGCACGAAAAACACTGTGCCGTAACCCGACATCACTTGCACGCCGCCCACCAGGGAGTTTTCGAAATCCTTGCGGTCCTCATCGCTCAGGTCAAACCCGTCGTCTTTCTCGGGTGCCACCGGCAAGTAGCGCACGCGAAAGTAACGCTCGCGATCCCGTTCGCCGATGAACACAAAACGTGTGCTCTGCATGCCATCTGCCGGCACGATCAGACGCGCCGGGCTGGCGATCAAGCCGTTGCGCACGCTGCCGTCGGCTTCGGTGCCGAGCGGTACCTCATCGTAGGTGCCATCCGGCTTGTAGAGCATTTCGCTGATGTTGACCTTGACGAAAGCGGTCTTTGTGCCGCCGTTGAAAATTCGTTTCAGGTAGGTACTTTTATCGCCAGGCAGATAATCGTAGAAGTCGCCCACATTGATGCTGGGCCCGGCCTGGACATTCAGTGAACACAGCAACAAGCCCAACAGTACACCTAGGGATTTCATAACCATTCCTCGCATATTCATCACGGCCGCACCGCATCGAAAAGCAGCTCGACGCTGCCGTAGTACTCACCTGGGGTATAACCATCCGCCGGCTCGACCGCCGAGATATCCAGCAACACGCGCTTGCCCTGGCTCGCCTCGGCCTGAGGCACCACCAGGGTGTCGTCGAGGCTCAACACCTGGCCGTTGAACGTCACGTTCAAGTCGATATAGGTACGCCCGCCGTTGAACAAGGTCGGCAACGCGCCCAACCGTGCGTTGATGCCGCCCGCCGAACTTTTCACATCAAAATGCTCGCGCAATGGGCGCAGTCGCCCTGGCACCAGATCCCAGACCAGTTGCTGCTCACGCTCCAGAAACCCTGGAGTGATCGGCAGCACATAGAAGTCGCTGGTGGGAATCGTCACCGACACGTCAAACACGTGCTCCTCACGAATTGCCAGGGCCTGGGTACTCAGCAAGGCAAGTATTGTCAGCAGCAATGCGGCCGAAACGACTCTGCACCTTCTGCACGGACGGTAGGCGCGCGCCTGGGCTATTTCACTGACCATCAGCCTTTGACCTCATAGGTTTTTTTCTCGCTGCCCTCGATCAGGGTGAAGCGATAGGTACGCCCGGCCTGCCTGGTAAAACCGAAGGCGCGGCCCGGCAAAATGTGATGCTTGGTGATCGGCTGGCAATCGCGGTCATCGCCGCTGGCGCAGTCCTTGAACTCATCGACCACCACCACGCTGTTACCGTCGTTATGCAGCCCGTACTCAACGGGTTGTTCGTCGACGCGGGTGGCAAACCGCGTGACCTTGGGCCGCACGAAAAACACCGTGCCGAACCCGGCCAGCACCGTGACGCCGGCCGACAAGCGGGTCTTGTAGGCGTCGCGCTCCTCCTCGGACACGGCAAACTCGTCGCCCTGCTCCGGCATCACCGGCACGAAACGCACGCGGAAATAGCGCTCTTTTTCCCGCTCACCGAGGTACAGCAAGCGCGTGCCCTGCACGCCATTGGCCGGCACGATCAGGCGTGACGGCGTGGCCATCAGGCCATCGCGGACACCGGTCTGGGCATCGCTCTTGAGCTCGACTTCCTTGGAACCGCCGTCGCTGTCGTAGAGGATTTCCATCACCGCGACCTTGATGAAGGCCGTGCTGTCACCACTGTTGAACACCCGTTTCAGGTAGGTACTTTTATCGGCGTCCAGATAGTCATAAAACACCCCGACATTGATATTCGGAGCCGCCGGTACCGACTGCGGCAACCAGCACAGCGCACACAGCGCCAACACATGTTTCATTGTCATGAGCCTCATCTAGAGATCCGAATCCCAAATCACCGAAACCTGCCCCGCGTACGTGCTGCCGCCGCGCTCGACCATCTGGTCGGCGTATTGCTTCTGGACCTCGAAGTGCAAGGTGCCGGGGCGTCGGTTGACATAAAACCCTGGCTGAAACTGCTCGGTACCGGCGCCGCTCAATAGCAGCGGCTGACGAATCACGGCGCCGCCGTCTTCCCGGTTCAAGCCATGGGGCAGGCTGACGCTGACATCCACCGGCACTTCGTGGCCATCGGTGGTGTTGCGCAGGGCGCAGGTGTCGCCGATGACGCGCTCGCAGGCCATCTGCATCTTGAAACGCGATGAAGCGGAGATGTGGAAGGTCTGGTCACGGAACAACCGCGCGGGTTTGCGGCCCTGGTTCAGCCAGGCTTGCCAGCCGCCCTGTGGCAGCAGTTCGACGCGATTGCCACCGGGCGGCACGTCGATCTTCAGGTCATGCTCCACGCTCAAGGTGAAGTTGAGGGTGAAGGCGTTTTTCGAGGGCAGCATGATGTCACCAAAATCGTAATCGGCGCCCGGGCCCATGCTGTAGGTGATGCTGCCGGTGTACAGCCCACTGGACATGCCCAGCGGATTGGGTGTGCGCAGTTCGTAGGCGTACTCCATGGTGTTGACGCTCATACTGCGCAGCTCCTGGGACGGTTTCCGGCTGCAAGGGCCAGCACCTTCAGGCGTCAGCCAGAAGTACGAAGCCGTCCGGGTACCCGCTGCAAGGTGGTTGGTGCTTTGGCAAGGGGGAGGCGCAGACCGCCACATCGTTGTCCAGGCGATCCCAGGCTGTGCCCACGCCGACACACCTGGACTGGGCACGGTCCAGAGCCCACCGATCCCGGCCATTCGCACTTGAACGATCTCGGTTTCCCGGGTGGCAGTATGCGTTACGGTCAAATCACGCCAATCGGACGGCACCTTGACCATGAAGCCCTGGCGCTCCTCCTCATGGTTGGCAATGATCGGCGCAATGCTGGTGATCCTGAGGTTCACATCCCGCAGGCTGAAAATCCCCATCGCCTTGCAGCGCGCTGCAATGTGGTAACCGCAGATCGAACTGATCGGCGTGGTGTTCTCGAACTTGTTCACCATAGGGTTGCTGGGGTCCGGCCTGAAGCGCGCGGTAATGTCCTCGTCAGCCAACGCCGCGAAGGAATACAGCAGCATCGCCGTGCCCGTGGTGCGCAAAAGGAAGCTTTTCATGACCTTGGGGTTTCTCCTCATCATGCTCAACCGGCAATCTGTTCAGTGGCGGTGGACTCGGCCAGGGTGTCCGGCGTGCAGCGCAAATCGCCGATCATCAGCACATTGTTTTCACTGCGCGCCGTGGAAGGATCGAGACGGAATTGGCAGAGCAACTGGTTATTGCGGCGCACTTCCAGGGTCGGTGAACTGGCGTTCATTTCCAGCGAGAAGAAGCCGTCGACCTCGCTCACCCCACGGGTGGCGTGATTGATTACGTGCAGGCCCTTGAGCGGTTTGCCCTGGGGGTCGACCAGGCGGCCGAGCACGGTGACGGTTTGCATCACGCTGATCTTGCGGTATTCCACCCCGCCCTTGTTCAAGTGGTAGCGCGTACGCGGCGGCTGGATCGAGGCCGACGGCGCATGGTTGCCTTCGAAGTCGAAACTCACCGAGCTGCCTTTGTAGGCGGTGATCGGGATGAAGTTGCGACCGGGACGCAGGGCCGTGCTGCCGCCACTCATGTCGTCGGCGCGCAGGGCGATATCGTCGACGTCGGTCTCCACGTCCACGATCAACCCGGAGCCAGTGCCGTGGTACTGGCTGGTCATCACCATTTTTTGCTGGCCGACGGCAAACGTGCTGTCCAGGTTCAGGCCGCCGCTCAGGTCGTTGTTGAACGAGGAGCGCTGGAGGTAACCGTCACCGTTGACCACCTCGTTTTCGAAACTGGCCATGCCGGATAAACCGATGCCGTAGGTGTCGGTGGTTGCCGTGGCGGACACGCTTTGCAGCAGGTGGTCCTGCAGGTCCTTGCGGTACGTCAGCGAGGCGTTGTTGTCCCGGGTGCCATCGCGGGACGTCCGCGTGCCGATGCTGGCAGACCATTGCTCGCCCGGCGCGCCGAGGGCCAGGCTGATGCTCAGGTCGACCCCGCGATTGCGCCGCTCGCCCGTGGCGAAGCTGGCGGGCCGGTCAAACACCGACAAGCGCCAGTTGGCGTCGTTGCCGAACAGGTGGGTACGTTCGGTCCAGCCCAGGTCCAGGCCGACACCTTCGTTGTTGCCCTCGCTGTAGAACAGCCGGCCATTGATCGAGCGCAGGTTGCTCAGGCGGTGGTTGACCGAAACCGACGAGTTGCTGGTCTGGCCGACAAAGACGTCGCGCTGGCGGATTCGCGTGCCATCAGGCAGGGTTTCGTAGGTGTTGCGGGTGTCGAGCCAGCTGCGAGTGTGGTTGAACACCACGCTGCCCATGCCGTAGTTGTACAAGCCGTTGAAGTCGAGGCCGGTGCCGTACTTTTCAGTCCAGTAAACATTGGCGTACAGGCTGGCCTGATCGGCCAGGGTCCAGTCGAGCGAGGAACCGTACTGCATGTTGTCCTTGATCTGACGCCCGGACACGCCGAGTACCACGCGCGGATGCGCCAGGTAATTGAGCGAGACACCGGCAGTCGGGCTGCCGCTGCTCTGCTCGTCAAAGTTGCTCAGCAGTTTGCTTTCCTCGCCGGCGAACAGGTTGTAGCGCCAGCGCTCATCATGGTTGCGCCAGTTGTTGGGCTTGTACACCAACTCCTGGGTGGTACTGGTGATCTGGCCGTCTTCGACCAGGCGCACTTCCACTTCATAGATACCGCCGGGCAGCGCTCGTGTGTCGAGACTGTGCAAGCCGCTGCCGACCGGTTGGGTATTGATCAACAGGCCGTTGCGGTAAATCTCCACCGATGCCTGGCGGCTGGCGGTGACGTAGATCGGGTACACCGCAGGTTTGGAATTGTTGATCACCAGGCTGTCGGAGCTGCCGTACATCACGCCGACGGCGGTGTCTGGACTGGCCCCGAAGGTGCGCAGTTGGCGCGTCAAACCTTCGGCATTGGGCGTGAAGTAACCCAGGCGCAGGAAGTTGCCCTCCAGTTCACGCTGGGTGTAGAGCGCGTACACGGCGTGGTTCAGGTCACTGTCGTCGGGGCCGCCAAGGCGTGAGAACTGCATGTTCAGGGTCTGGCTCCACAGGCCCAGGCTGCTGCTCGCGTCAATGCCGAAGCGCCCGCCGAGGTCCTGGCCTTCGCCGCCACTGAGGTTCAATTGGTTACGCACGATCAGGCCGGTGCTGCCGCCGGTGGGCAGGAAGTAATAACGCTGCTCCTGGGCATCACGCTCGGCGTTTTCGGTCAGCAGGGACACCGTGGAGTTTTCCAGGTTGTAGTGCACGGCCATGAGGCCGGAGGGGCAGTTGCTGGCGCAGGCGCCGAGGGCTACGCCCTGCTTGAGGTAGTCAGCCCAGTGATCGCGTTCTTCATCCTTGATGACGCTGCCGTCATGGTCGGTAAAGTCGAGCAGGGTCAGGCGGTCGTCACGGGTCAGGACGATCATCGCCTCGGAGACAAACTCCTGGTCCAGTTCAACCCTGACGGCCAGGGGGACATCAAAAAAATGCTCTTCAAAGTCCGCCGGCAATCCCTTGGCCTGGGAAAGCAAACTGCGAGGTGTCGTGCCGTCGGCGGTACCTGCCGCCAACGCGCCCGCACAAAACAACAAGGCAAGCGCTGCCGCGATGGAGGTCATCGGGAACATGAACGGAATACTCTGATTTCGGACTTTAATAGGGGAAACACCGATCGACCGACAGCGACTGCCTGTCGACCGGTATCGCGACCCAAAATAAGTTGGTGCTTATCTGGATTTACGGGGTCACGCGTGGCTCGTGATCGAACACGATGGTGTAGTTGGTCGTGAACAGCCCGGAGACCCCATCCGCCGGTTTGGCAGCAGTCACGACCAGGTCAGCCTGAGTACCAGGCGTGGTGCTGGCGTCATCGGCCACTTGCAGTGGCAACGCGGTCAGCACTACACCGTTGAACGTGTTGGTCAGTGCGATGGCCGAAGTGCCATTGGTCAACGAAGCCGGGCCGCCTTCGATGTAGGCCTTGATCGAACCGTCAGTGTTTTTCAGGTCGTAGGTAGCGCGCAACGAACTCAGCTCACCACTGACGGGGTTGTAGTTCATGGTTTCATCGCGACCGAAGTTCGGATCACGTGGCAGTACATGGAACTGCTTGGTTGGGATCGTCGCCTTGATGTTGACGACGCTGGTGGCCTCGCCGGCCGCAAATACGCTGGATGAGCCGATAGCCATGGCGACGAGTGGCAGAAGGAAAGCGGTCTTTTTAAGCATGTTAAGTACCTGTTTATACATCAATGTTTAGTTGAGGAACTGTTTTCTCGCGGCGCAAACCCAAATAACCAAGTCTTGCGAAGCAGGTAAATAATCCCTCGAAAAACCATTTAGCGATGCCGGCACTTTCGCGTTGATACGTAATTAATCACGACACTTCAAGAAAGAAAAAACTCATAATATTCAAAATAATGAATATTAACTGTCATCCCGATATTACACCCTCGAGCTCACCGTACTACTTATATAAAAAATTCATCTGTAGGACATTAACTACACAGCGTCTCTCAACTAGCGATGGCCGGGGTTAGAGCAACAACTCCAATCAACCAGTTTATAAGTTATTCATGAAACTGCTACTTCCCTCCGAGGATTAGTTAATACGGCGAGGCCTTGTCCGGGCCCTGCTCCCCGCTTTGCGCAGCCGCGTTTTCCTGTCGCTACCGTTCGTCAGACGGCTTTGCGCTTTACGTAAGATATATCTTAAGTTATATCTAAATCAGACAGGAGAACACGACAGTGAGAGCCCCTCATCACCACCGAGACCACGGTGACGACCGCGATGGCTTCGAAAAACGCCCTGGCCGCGAACGCGGTGGGCGCGGCCCGCGCGTCTTTGCGCCGGGCGACCTGAAATTGCTGCTGCCGGCGTTGATCGCCGAACAGCCGTGCCACGGCTACGACCTGATCCGCCGCATTGAAACCCTGTTCGACGGCGCCTACAGCCCCAGCCCCGGGGTGATCTACCCCACGCTGACCTTCCTGGAAGAAAGCGAGTTGATCGCCGGCGACGCCGAAGGCGGAAAAAAACGCTACACAATCACCGACGCCGGTCGTCTCTTCTTAAGCGAACAGACGGTGGCCCTCGACGGCATTCGCCTGCGCATGGAGGTGAGCAAGCGCTCGCTGCGCGGCCATGACCGACCGCCGGAAATCCACGAGGCGGTGCACAACCTGCGCCACGCCTTGCATTCGCACCACGGGCGCTGGAGCCCGGAAGAAATCGTTCGTGTCGCGGCGCTGCTCAACAGCACCGCCCAAGCCATTGCCGACGGGAAAGCTCAATGAATACTCAAGCCATCCACCGCGTGACCCACGAGATCAAACGCCGCCGCCTGCAGGTATTGCGCGTGGTCGACATCACCCCGCGCATGCGCCGCATCACCCTCGGCGGGCCGGAACTGGCCGGGTTTATCAGCCTGGGCAGCGACGATCACATCAAGTTGCTGTTCCCGCAGAACGCTGCCGAACAGGCCGCGCTGGAAAGCCCGACCTTCAGCATCAAGGGCGAAGGCCCGCAGCCGGCGATGCGCGACTACACGCCGCGCCGCTATGACCTGGACGTCGGTGAACTGGACATCGACTTCGTATTGCACGGCGATGGCCCCGCCTCCACCTGGGCCGACCAGGCCAAGGTCGGGCAGCACCTGTACATCGGCGGGCCACGCGGCTCGATGATCGTGCCGGACATCTTCGACAGCTACCTGCTGATCGGCGACGAAACCGCGTTGCCGGCCATCAGCCGCCGCCTGGAAGAACTGCCGGCGGGGCGCAAGGTGCTGGCGGTGATCGAGATAGAGAATGCGGCGGAACAGCAGGCACTGCACAGTGCTGCCGATGTGGAAGTGATCTGGGTGGTGCGTGGCCAGGATGACCTGCTCGGCACCGTGCAGCAGCTGACGCTGCCGGGCGGTTCGCTGTACAGCTTTGTCGCCACCGAAACCAAGCTGTCGCGCCAGCTGCGACGGGTGTTGCTGGACACCCACAAGGTCAATGAGGAGTTCCTCAAGGCCGTGGGCTACTGGCGTGCGGACGGCAGCGCAGAAGAGTGAAACCGACTCGGTCATGGGAGAGCGGGCTTGCCCCGCTTCCCCTTCAGACTCGGGAGGATTTCTTGATCCTGTCCAGCCCCAGCACCGCCAGTGCAACCAGCACAAACCCCGCCAGAATCCCCCCGGCATTCACGAACACTTGTGGATAACCGAGGGTGCCGACATCGATGAACGGGTACTGATACTGCCCGAGCAAATCCCCGCGCAGCAGCGCATAGCCGAAGTACACCAGCGGGTAGATTACCCACAGGCCGATGTGTTTCAGGCGCAGATGGCCCTTGGGCACATACCGCCACCAGTACACGACGAACAACACCGGCATCACGTCGTGCAGCAGCTCATCGGCGATAAATTGAAAGCCCTCGGGCTGCCACAAATGCCGCAGCAACAGGCTGTAGGCGAGGCCCACCACCACGATGCTCACTGCGATGCCACTGCTGACCGCGGGCGCGAGAAACCACCGCTTCACCGGCGAGTCGCGCTTGACCCACGCATAGCTCAACACCACCGCCGCCAGGGTGTTGGTCAGCACGGTGAAGAAACTGAAAAAGTTGATCAGCCCGCCCAGCAGGCTGGCGCCGGCGTCCCAGCGCGAATAAAAGATCAGGTATTGCTGAATTGCCAAGCCGATCCATCCGGCCAGCGCCGCTGCCGCCACATACCGCTTCATGAGGTCAGTCCAGCGGGCGTTTGGTGCGCATCAGCTTGACGTACAAGCCTTCGACTTTTTCCCGCGCCCACGGCGTCTTGCGCAGGAAGGTCAGGCTCGACTTGATGCTCGGGTCGCTCTTGAAGCAGCGGATGTCAATGCGCTCGGCCAGGCCTTCCCATTCGTAATGTTCCACCAGGGTGGTGAGGACGTGCTGCAGGGTCACGCCGTGAAGTGGGTCGTTGCTTGTCGCGGTCATGCCGGGCCTTTTGCAATAAGAGGAAATACAGCCGCGCACCTTAGCCGACGGGGCGTACCGGTGGAAGCACTGCATTGAATATAGCCCGTGGGAGAAAGTTCCCCTTTTCAGCAAAAAAAGAGATGTTATATTGTAACGATACTTATCAAAAGTAAGCCGTTCGATACCGTCTGCAGCCTTCTCTTTTTTGCCGTTTTGCCAAGGAATGTCCGATGTCCCTCTCCTCCCTGTGGCGCTTGACCCCGCTTGCCGCCGCCCTGTTGATCTGCTCCGAAGCCCACGCCCTGGAACTGCAACCCCAAGTCATCACCGGCAACCCGCTGGGCAGCGAGCAACTCGCCTCGCCGACCACCGTGCTGGAAGGCGATGACCTGACCCTGCAGCAAAAAGGCAGCCTCGGCGAAACCCTGAACAAGCAGCCCGGCGTGTCGTCTTCGTACTTCGGGCCGGGCGCCAGCCGGCCGATCATCCGTGGCCAGGACGGTGACCGCATCCGCATCCTGCGCAACGGCGTGGGCGCGCTGGATGCCTCGTCGCTGTCCTACGACCACGCGGTGCCACTGGACCCGGTCAACGTCGACCGCATCGAAATCGTGCGCGGCCCGGCAGCGCTGCTGTATGGCGGCAGCGCCATCGGCGGCGTGGTCAACACCTTCGACAACCGCATTCCCACCGAAGCCATCGAAGGCATCCACGGTGCCGGTGAATTGCGCTACGGCGGCGCCGACACCACGCGCAGCAGCGCCGGCAAGCTGGAAGCCGGCAACGGTACCTTCGCCTTGCACCTGGATGCGAATGCGCGGGAATTCAACGACCTGAAAATCCCCGGCCAGGCACGCAGTCGCCACGCCCCGGAAACCGATGACGCCCCCGGCAAGAACGGTCGCCTGGGCAACAGCGACGGACGCCAGGACGGCGGCGCGGTGGGCGGTTCCTACACCTGGGATGACGGTTACGCGGGGCTGTCCTACAGCAGCTACGACGCCAACTACGGCTCCCCCGCCGAGCAGGACGTGCGCATCCGCATGAAGCAGGATCACTACGCGTTCGCCTCCGAAGTCCGCAACCTGCAAGGCCCGTTCACCTCGGTGAAAGTCGACGCGGGCTACACCGACTACGAGCACCGCGAGATCGAAGGCGGCGAGACCGGCACGATCTTCAAGAACAAGGGGTATGAGGCACGGGTTGAAGCCCGTCACCAGCCACTTGGCCCGCTCGACGGGGTGGTCGGCGCACAGGTCACCCGCAACGAGTTCTCCGCCCTCGGTGAAGAAGCGTTCGTGCCGCAGACCGACACCACGGCCGGCGCGCTGTTTATCCTCGAAGAAATGCAGGCCACCGAGCGCTTGAAACTCAGCCTCGGCGGACGCCTGGAACACACCAGCGTCGATCCGGACGCCAAGGGCAACGAGCGCTTTGCCGGCGCCGACAAAAGCAATGACTTCACCGCCGGCAGCCTGTCGTCGGGTGCGGTGTACACCCTCACGCCGATCTGGTCGCTGGCCGCGACCCTCGGCTACACCGAGCGCGCGCCGACGTTCTACGAGCTGTACGCCAACGGTGCGCATGTCGCCACCGGTACCTATGAGCTGGGCAACGCCAACCTGAAGAAAGAAAAAGCCGTGTCCAGCGACCTGGCCCTGCGTTTCGACAACGGCACCCACAAGGGCAGCTTCGGCGTGTTCTACAGCCACTTCTCCAATTACATCGGCTTGCTGGGCACCGGTCGTACGCTGAACGATGAAGGTGAAGAAGACGCCGGCGGTATCCCTGAGTACGAATATTCCGGCGTACGTGCGCGATTTGCCGGCTTTGAAGCCCAGGACCACTGGAAACTTGGTGAAAGCGCCTTCGGCAAGTTCGCCCTGGAGCTGTCGGGCGACTACACCCGCGCCACCAACCTCGACACCGGCGAAGCCTTGCCGCGCATTGCGCCGCTACGCTTGAACAGCGGCCTGCTGTGGGAACTCGACCGCTGGCAGGCACGTATCGATGTGGAACATGCCGCCGGCCAGGGCCGGGTGCCGGATAACGAGAGCGGCACCGACGGCTACACCACGCTGGGCGCGAGCGCAGGCTATCGCTTCAACGTCGGCGGCAGCCAATGGCTGGCATTTGTGAACGGCGAAAACCTCACCAACCAGACCGTGCGCTACGCCAGCTCGATCCTGCGTGACATCGCGCCGGCACCGGGCAGAAGCGTGCAAGTGGGTATTCGCACCACCTTCTAACCCACGCCTGTAGGCGCCGGCTCGCCGGCGATGGCGGCCTCAAGGGCCCCTCGCCTGTAAGCCGGCGCCTACACTTTGTGCAGCGACGTTCTGTCACTGTTACCAAATCGGAAATGATGCATCTTGCGATTTGTGCTTTCTCTTGGTGCACCAGCACTTTATCCTTGCCGCAACAAACTGAAACGTTTCACTCCCGCGGTCGATCCCATTTTGCCGAATTACCCTCTCCTCGAAGACAGCGCTGTCTTGCACCGACCTGCGCCTGAAGGTCTATCGCCCGCCTGTGGATAAGCCCCTGTCCCCAGAAAAACCGAATTAACGCTGAACCAAGCCCGCGCCGAATCGTCATCTACAGTGAAGCACGGGGTTACATAATTCCAACGTAACGGAGAAACACACTATGAGCACTGATGGTGCTTCAAGCCCAAGCCGCCTGCTGCCCAGGCTGCTGGGGATCTTGCTGCTGATCATGGGGCTGGCCTTGCTGGCCGGCGGCGTCAAGCTGAGCATGCTCGGCGGGTCGCTGTACTACCTGCTGGCCGGTATCGGCATCGCCCTGACCGGCGTGTTGCTGCTGGCTACCCGCCGCGCCGCGCTGGGCTTGTACGCACTGGTGTTGTTCGCCAGTACCGTATGGGCCTTGTGGGAAGTCGGCCTGGACTGGTGGCAGTTGGTGCCGCGCCTGGCACTGCTGTTTGCCCTGGGCATCGTCCTGCTGCTCCCGTGGTTTCGCCGTCCGTTGCTGCGTGGCCAGCCTGCCCCGCTGGGCACTGGCGCGCTGAGCGTGGCCGTGGTGCTGGCCGGTGCTGCCGCCCTCGCCAGCCAATTCACCAACCCGGGTGAGATGGTCAAGACCGGCCAACTGGACCGCGACGCGGTACCTGGCATGGCCAGTTCTGCGCCGGCCCAGGCCGATGGCGACTGGAACTCCTACGGCCGTTCGGCCCATGGTGATCGCTACTCGCCGCTGGCGCAGATCACCCCGGAGAACGCGCACAAGCTGGTCCCGGCGTGGACCTTCCGCACCGGCGACATTCCTGGTGCTGGCGATCCGGGTGAAACCACCGCGGAAAACACCCCGCTGAAAGTCAACGGCATGCTCTACGTGTGCACGCCGCACAGCCAGGTGATCGCGCTGGACCCGGACACCGGCAAGGAAATCTGGCGTTTCGACCCGAAGATCAGCACCGAAGGTGCCGAGAACTTCAAGGGCTGGGCGCACATGACCTGCCGTGGCGTGTCGTATCACGATGACGCCGTCTACGCTTCCGAGCAGAGCCCTACCGGCAGCGCCAGCCCGGCCGCCGCGCCGAATGCCTGCCCGAAACGCATCTTCGTACCGACCGCCGACACCCGTCTGATCGCCCTGAACGCCGACACCGGCAAGATGTGCGAAGACTTCGGCGACAAAGGCCAGGTCGACCTGCGTGCCAATATCGGCAGCTTCGCCCCCGGCGGTTACTACTCCACCTCGCCACCGGCCGTGACCAAGAACCTCGTGGTGATCGGCGGTCACGTGACCGACAACGTCTCCACCGACGAGCCTAGCGGCGTGATCCGCGCGTTCGACGTGCACACCGGCAAGCTGGTGTGGAACTGGGACAGCGGCAACCCGGACGACACTACCCCGTTGGCCGAGGGCAAGACCTACACCCGCAACTCGCCGAACATGTGGTCCATGTTCAGCGTGGATGAAAAACTCGGCATGCTCTACCTGCCGATGGGTAACCAGATGCCCGACCAATACGGCGGCGACCGTACCGAAGATTCGGAAAAATACAGCGCCGGCCTGACCGCCCTGGACATCGACAGCGGCCACGTGAAATGGACCTTCCAGTTCACCCACCACGACCTGTGGGACATGGACGTGGGCGGCCAGCCTTCGCTGATCGACATCAAGACCGAAGCCGGCGTGAAGCAGGCGGTGATGGCGTCGACCAAGCAAGGCAGCATCTACGTGCTCGACCGTGCTACCGGCCAGCCGGTGGTGCCGATCCACGAAGTCGCCGTGCCGCAAGGCGCTGTTGCTGGCGACCACACCTCGCCGACCCAACCGAAGTCCGAGCTGAACTTCATGCCACCGCCCCTCAAGGAGCGTGACATGTGGGGCGTGACGCCGTTCGACCAGCTGCTGTGCCGCATCGATTTCAAATCCATGCGCTACGACGGCCCGTTCACGCCGCCTTCGCTGCAAGGCTCGATCGTTTACCCAGGCAACTTCGGCGTGTTCGACTGGGGTGGCATTTCCGTCGACCCGGTACGCCAGATCGCCTTCGTGAACCCGAGCTACATGGCGTTCAAATCCAAGCTGATCCCGGCGGCCGATATCGCCAAGCAAGGTCCGCGTGTGAGTGAAACCGAAGGCGTGCAGCCGAACAAAGGCGCGCCGTACGGCGTGATCCTCGAAGCACTGCTGTCGCCCCTGGGCCTGCCGTGCCAGGCACCGGCGTGGGGTTATGTGGCGGCGGTCGACCTGACCAACCACCAAACCATCTGGATGCACAAAAACGGTACCGTGCGTGACAGCTCGCCGGTTCCAATCCCCCTGACCATGGGCGTACCAAGCCTGGGCGGCACCTTCACCACCGCCGGTGGCGTAGCGTTCCTCAGCGGTACCCTAGACCAGTACCTGCGTGCCTATGACGTGAAAAACGGCAAGCAGCTGTGGGAAGGCCGCCTGCCTGCAGGCGCGCAGACCACACCGATGACCTACACCGGCAAGGACGGCAAGCAATACGTGCTGGTCATGGCTGGCGGTCACGGCTCGCTGGGCACCAAGCAGGGTGACTACGTGATGGCGTTCAAACTGCCGGATTAAGCAACATCGGCGGTACACAAAAGGCGGCTACCCCCAGGGGTAGCCGCCTTTTTATTGCGCCTGATTAAACCGGAGTGCGCTCGCGGCGCATCCACATCTCGAAGGCCATGGCGTTGAGTGGACGGCTGATCAGGTAGCCCTGGGCCGTGTCGCAATTCCACAGTTTGAGCAGCTTGAGACTGGGCTCGAACTCGACCCCTTCGGCCACCACCTTGAGCCCCAGGTTGTGGCTCATCTCGATGGTGGAACGGACGATCACACCGTCGCCGCTGGTGCTGTCGAGGTTGCGCACGAAGGACTGGTCGATCTTCAACTCCTGCACCGGCAGCCGTTGCAGCTGGGCCAGCGAGGAATAGCCGGTGCCGAAGTCATCCACCGAGAGGCTGATACCGCAACCACGCAATTGCTCCAGCACGCTCAGAGCCTGCTGAGGGTTGTGCATGATCGCGCTCTCGGTGATCTCGAAAAGCAGCTGCTGGGCCGACACGCCGTAGTGCATCAGCAAGGTGGTGACGCGGATCGCCAGGTCATCATCGGCCAGATCATCCACCGAGATATTCACCGACAATTGAATATGCAGCCCACGCTGCGCCCACTCGCCGACCTGGCGGATGGCTTCTTCGATCACCCATTGCGTGAGGCCGCCCATGCTGCCGGTGCGCTCGGCCAGGGGGATGAATTCGGCGGGCGAGACCAGCCCCAGGCTCGGATGCTGCCAGCGCAGCAGGGCTTCGGCCTGGCGTACATAGCCGTGCTTGAGGTCGAGTTTGGGCTGGTAGCACAGGTACAACTCGCCTTCGACGGCCGCCCGGCGCAGGTCGCGGATCAAGGTGATCTGGCGCTGGTGGGCGAGATCGCGGTCCTGCTGGTAGATCTGCAGGTAGCCCGGCAGCGCCGCCGCATCATGGCGAGCGATGGCGGCGCGGCTGATCAGCTCTTCGACCTGCTGGCCGTCGGCAGGGTAGGCAGCGATGCCGATGCTGACTTCGTGGCGCAGTTCGTCATTGCCAATGCGCTGGGGTTCGGTGAGCAACGCGTAGAGGCGGTCGGCGCGGGCCACGGCGCGGTCGATCTCGGTGTTTTCCAGCAACAGCAGGAACTCGCTGCCGGTGATGCGTGCCGCCGTGTCGCTGGCCAACAGGCTCATGGACAGGCAGCGGCTGGCTTCGCGGAGCATCTCCTCGACGCCCTCGGGACCGAAGCCTTCGTTGATCACCCGGTAGTTCTCGATGCCCAGGTACAACAACACCACCGGCCGGCGCGCGCTGATCGCGCTGCCCAGGCGCTCCATGGCCAAGGCCCGATTGGGCAGGCCGGTGAGCGGATCATGCAGGGCGTTATGCGCCAGTTGCCGTTCGCGCACGGCGATCCCGCTTTGCATGGCGTTGAAGGCGCGCGCCAGCAGGCCGAACTCGTCATGACCGCGCACCCGCACCGGCGTGCGGTAATCGCCGGCACCGATCCGCCCCGCCGCCTCGACCAGCGCATTCAGCGGGCGCGACACGCGACGCGCGAGGAACAGCGCGCCGGCCAACGACACCAGCAGCACCGCCAGGGCAATCCCGAGGAACTGCCGGTCCAGCGGCGCGAAGGATTCCAGCGCATGGTCCAGCGGGCTTTGCAGCAGGACCCGCACTTCATTGCCGTCACCGGTATTGGCCAGCGGCAGTACCTGGCTGAGCACGCGCTGGCCGTAGAACAGGTGGATCTGCGGCTCGGGGTCGATAGGCGCTTCGCGCAGCAAGCTGAAAGTGGAGGCCTGGTACGCATCGGGCTGGGTGCTGAACAGCGGACCCGGCTTGCCCTCCTGCACACTGAGGAACGACACCTCCAGGTTGCTCATGGAACGCAGCTCATTGGCGAACAGCTTGTCCATGGGAAAGCCCATCACCACCCGTGCGATGGGCAACGGGTCGAGTACTTCCTCCTGCACCAGCAGGTACGGCCGGCCGTCCATGGCCACGATCAACATCTGCAGGCCGCTGCGCCGCGCGAGGCGCAGGGCGTTGTTATAGGGGAACACCTGGCCGCGCGACAGGACGGGCAAGGTGCTGACCATGACCTTGCCATCCAGGCCAAGCACAAACACTTCGCTGGAACGAATACCGGTGCCATGACGCCGCAGGGCGGCGAGGATCGGCACGGTCTGGCCCTCGGCCACGGCTTGTTTGAACGGGCCGTCGACGGTCAGCCAGTCAAGGCCGTATTGCAGGCGACGGCCGCGCAGGTCCAGCAGGCGTTCGAACACCTGGCTGCCGGTCTTGAGTTGGACTTGCGCCTGGTTTTCCACGGCGCGGGACGTCGCGGTCTTGACCGCGAAATAAGTGGCTGCGACGACCACCAGCAGCAACAGCGCCAACACCCCCGCAATGCGGGTTTGAAAGGTGTGGCGCCAGCTCATTGCAGTGCCCTCTGGCTGCCTTCGCCGTTCTCTGCCACTCGGTCCCTTTGTCATATGCTTTCCTGGCAACTGCTGACTGGCGTCAAAAAAATATCCATTTTGCATGAATATTTGGTTTGAGCAGATTAGCTGGGGAAAAGCATAAGCGCACTCAATAAATACGGGGATTTCACAGTCATTTTATTGGCGACACGCGCTTGACCGGCGCTCAGCCGCGCGCCCGCATAAAGTCCCCCCACCGCCGCACCAGGTAGTTGTGCTCATCCATGACCGAGTTCCACACCGCGATATGCCCCATGCGTTGCTCATAGGAGCCGCCATCGCGCACCTCGCCGATATCAATCAGCGGCAAGCCGTCGCTGCCCAGCAACTCCTCCCGCGCAGGCTTGCCGGCATACCAGTAATCCCATTCGGCGCTGCTCAGGTGATCACGCGTGCGCGCCGGGTTGCCGATGTAGTAACCCTGGCGCGCCATCACCGCACCGGGCCAGCCGGACAGCCACCAATTGAGATAGGCATACGCCGCATCCAGCACCGGCCCCTGGGCATGGCGCGACAATGACAAGCCGCCGAACCAGGCGCGATAGCCTTCACGCGGCACCGCCAGGCGGTATTTCACCCCGGCGCGGTGCAGGCGCATCAAGGTCGGCGACCACAGGCTCTGGATATCGATGCTCGGGCTGAGCATCAATTGCGCCGCCTCCTCGTCATCGGACCAGAACGCCGCAAAGTGCCCTTCCTTCTGTTTGCGCACCAGAATGTCGGCCAGCACATCGATCTCTTCGATGCTCATGTTGCCGATGTCCTTGAAGTTGGCCAGCCCCGCGCCCTGCACCGCCAGCGCGGCGTCCAGCGCGCCGATGGCGGCGTCACTCTGCAGCGCCGTGCGTGCGCGCCACGCCGGATCGAGCAACCAGCCCCAGCTTTCATTGCCGTGGCAAAAACCCTCGGGCAAGCGTTCGGGGCGGTAGGCAAAACTGTCGGCGTTGTGGGTCAGCGGCAACATGCTGATGCGCTCGGTGACGGTGCTGCCGAGGCTGCCATCGTGTTGCACGAACAGACGTTCGCTGGGCACGCTGCCGCTGCCCAGGCGGTCGTTCGGCGACAGGCGCCCGCGCTTGGGCAAGTCGTTGATCTCGTGCCACAGCGCCAGGCGTCGCGTGTCGATGGGCTGGATCGCGCGGGCCGGCCACACGAAGTCGACGTTGTGAAACCACTGGTCGTAGAGGTCGTAGCTGTCGGGCTGCATCACCGCGATGCGCTGGGCCTGTTCGACGTCGTGCACCTGGTACACCAGGCGAATACCCAGTTCCTGTTCGGCGCGCACGCGCAGGCATTCGAGCAGGGTCACCGAGGTGCCGAGAACGCGCAATGTGATCATGCGGCGAACCGTCGCGAGAACACGTCGAAGGAGCGCCGCAGCAGCGCGGGGTCAAGCCCGCGCAGGATAAACACCAGGCGCGACTGGCGGTCGCTGCCCGGCCACGCGGGCAAGTGCACCGGGGCGTGCAGGCAATGCTGCACGCCATGAATGACGATGGGGGCGTTACTGGCGTTCACGTTGAGCAGCCCTTTGACGCGGAGGATTCGTTCGCCGTGGCATCTTAACAGCATCGACAACCACACCCCGAAACCCACCCAGTCCAGCGGCTGGTCGAAGGTCAGGCTGCACACCTGCGCGGCGCCGTGGGTGACGTTGGTGGCTTGATGCAGTTGCCAGCGGCTGACTTCCACGGCGGGCTCGGCGCTGCGCAGGCCTTCGCCGAGCAGCAGTTGATCGCCGCTGAGAATGCCCTGTGTATCGAGGATCGGCGTACCGGCATTCAGCCCCTGCAGGTGCGCACGCAGCGCCGCGCAATCAGGCACCAGGTCGGTCTTGCTCAGCAACAGGCGATCCGCCGCCGCGACCTGGGCCAGCCATTCCGGGTGCAGGCGTTCCTGCAGCGCGGCGTGACTGGCGTCGACCAGGGTGATCACCAGGCCGATATGAAAACGCCCGCGCAATTGCACGTCATTGTTCAAGGTCGCGAGGATCGGCGCCGGATCGGCCAGGCCGGTGGTTTCCAGGATCACACGCTTGAACGCAGGAATCTCACCGCGCTCGCGGCGTTGCAACAGGCCAAGCAGCGCGTCTTTCAGTTCGCCGCGGATCGAGCAGCAAATACAGCCGCTGGGCAGCAACACGGTATTGGGCGCCACTTCTTCCACCAGCAGATGGTCGATGCCGACGTCGCCGAATTCGTTGATCAGCAACGCGGTATCGCCGAGGCTTTCGTGCTGCAGCAGGCGCTTGAGCAAGGTGGTCTTGCCACTGCCGAGGAAGCCGGTGATCACATTTAGAGCGATGCTCATTTTCTTCTTACCTCATGACGCCTGCAGGTCCAGGTGATCGAGCAAGTGCGGATCGAGCGGGTCCAGCGGGCGGCCGAGCATGGTTTCAGCGGCCTGCCAGAGTTGATCCAGGCCGCTCGCCAACGCCTGTTTGCCGGTGGCGCCCAGCAGCAGGTAGGACGCGCCCTGGAAGTCTTCGACCTTGAGCCGGAACACCGCCAGCACCTGGTTGATGGCGGCGATACGGCGCAGGCGTTCGCGGCGCCTGGGCAGTTCGTCGCCCAGGGGGTCGCTCCAGTGCAGGTCTTCGCCGAGCAGTCCGCAGAGTCCGCACATGCCTACACCCCGCTCATGGCATGACATCGCCGGAATTGGGGCCCAGGGTCTGGCCGACAAAAAGGTTGCCACCCGGCTCGCTGGCCAGCAGCACGGCGGTGGGCGCGACTTCATCCGCCAGGCCGAAGCGGCCCAGGGGCAGTTCGGCAGCCTTGGCGCGTTTCCAGTCGGCACTGATGCCGCCCACCAGCGGCGTTTCGATAGGGCCCGGCGCGATGGCGTTGACCAGCACATTGTCCTTGGCCACTTCCAGCGCGAGGGATTTGGTAAAGCCAATCACCCCGGCCTTGGCGGCGGCGTAGTGGGTCAGCTCCGCGCCGCCCTTGATACCCAGTTGCGAGGCGACGTTGATGATCCGCCCCCAGCGCTGCGCGAGCATGTGCGGCAGGGCGCGCTGGCTGGCGATGAACACACTGGTGAGGTCGACACGCAGCATGTCATTCCACATTTCGAGGGAGAGGTCGACGCAGCGCGCCTGGGTGAGCATGCCGGCATTGTTGACCAGGATATCGATGCCGCCGAAATGCTCGACGCAGCGATCGACACTGGCCTGAGCGCCCTCGACCGTGCCGACATCGGCCAGGCACTCGACCACTTCGGCGCCAAGGTTGCGGCAGGTGATCGCGGTTTCAGCCAGGCTGGCGGCGTTGCGGTCGGACAGCAGCAGGCGTGCGCCTTCGACGGCATAGGCGCGCGCAATGGCGGCCCCGATACCGCTGCCGGCGCCGGTGATGACGGCGCGGCGATGAGTGAGTTGAGGCATGGTGAACTCCTTGAATAATCGAGTTGCGAACGCCGTTAAATATGGCAGCGGCTTGCTCGCGAAAGCGGTGTGTCAGTCGATGCATGCAGAACTGTTGCGCCGCATTCTTGAGCAAGCCCGCTCCCGCATTTGATGTGCATCAGGCTTGAATCCGCATCAGTCCGGCCAGCGCACGGTCAGGCCACCGTCGATGACGATGCTCTGCCCGGTCAAATAACTCGATGCCTCACTGGTCAGGAACTGCACCAGCGACGCCACTTCATCCGCCCGCCCTACCCGGCCCAGCGGGATTGCGCGCGCCGCTTTCGCCAAGCCTTCCGGCCCCAGCGAATTTTTCGCATCCAGCGACTGTGGCGTCTCGATCAACCCGGGAATCACCGCGTTGCAGCGAATGCCCTTGGGCGCCAACTCCACCGCCAGCGACCGGCACAGCCCCGGCACACCGGCCTTGGCTGCCGCGTAGTGACTGTGCTCCTGCCAGCCATACACGCCGCCGGCAATCGATGAAATCGCCACCAGCGCGCCGCCCTCGTGCATATGCCGGGTCGCCGCGCGGAAGGTGCGCATCACCCCCGTCAGGTCGACATTGAGCATTTCGTCCCACAGCGTATCGGTCATCTCCAGCAACGCCGCGCGGCGCAGCAGACCCGCGTTGGCCACTGCGTAATCGAGGCGGCCAAAATGTTGCACGGCCTGCTCGGCCAGGGCGTCCACCGAGGCGCTCTCGCCCACGTCCAGTGGCAGCATCAGGCACTCGCCGCCGGCCGCTTCCACCAGGGCCACAGTGGTGTGCGGGTCATGGGGGTCGGCGGGGTAATACCCGCCGACCACCGCCACGCCGTTGCGCGCATAGGCCACGGCGAGGGCTTGGCCGATGCCGCTGGCGGCACCGGTAATCAAGGCAACTTTACGGCTCATCAAACACTCCTTACTGAACGGTTTCCGGACGCACGTGGCGTGCGGCAAACATCAGGGCACCGGACAAAAAGCACGGCAGTGCACCGAACCACAGCGCGGCGGTCTGCCAGTCGCTGCCGGCGGACAACACCTGGGTCGCGCCAAAACCTGCGACCACCGCGCCGATCGGCCCCATGGCATGGATGATCGCGCCACCGGTGGCGCGGATGCTGGTGGGGAAACTTTCGCTGATGAAGAACAGCGCTGCCGAGTACGGCCCGATCAGGAAGAACAGGCCCAGGCTGTAAAGCCCGACGACCATCGCCATGTTGCTCGGGCCAAACAGCATGCCGGCGAACGACAGCCCGCCGAGCATCCAGCCCAGGCCGATCACGTTGCGGCGGCCGATCTTGTCGCCCATCCAACCGTGGCTGAGGTAGCCGCAGTAACCCACCAGGTTCGACAGTACGAGGATGATCAGCGAGTTCTCGAACGAGATGTGGTGCACGCTGACGATCACCGAAGTCCCCAGCACGCTGAACACCTGGATCGCCGCCCAGTTGAGCAGCAGCGCGGCGCCGATCACCAGCGTGGCGCGGCGCGCCGGACCACGGAAGGCCGCCTTGAGGCCGGCCTTGCTGTGTTCGTCGTAGTCCACGCCGTAGGTCGCGGCGACATTCTGCGCGTCCTTCACCGCGCCGCTTTTACGCAGCTCGCTGATGCGCTGGTGGATCTGGAACTGCGGGCTCTCCTTGAGCTTGCGCGCCATGATCGCGATCACGATCGCCGGGATCGCGGCGAAGATGAAGCAGCCCTGCCAGCCAATGACCGGCAGCAACAGCGCGGTCAACCCGGCGGCGATCAACGCCCCGACCGGCCAGCCGCCCTGCACCAGGCTGTAGATAAACCCGCGGCGCTTGGTCAGGCGCGGGTCTTCGGAAGCGCCATACAGCTCGCTCAAGTAGGTCGCGTTGACGGTTTCCTCGGCATAGCCCAGGCCGCCCAGCGACCGGATCAGAATCAGCGGCGACTTGCCCCACGCCCCGCCAATCGCGGTGAGTGCCGAGCAGAGCGCCGAACCGGCCACGGTGAAGATGATGCCTTTGCGCCGACCCAACTTATCCACGACCGGGCCAATGGCAAACGCGACCACCGCCGTGCCCACCGCCACCCAGGTCGCGATTTCAGCTTGCTCCACTTCACCCCAGCCAAAGTGCCGGCCGATCTCCGGCAGCAACGTGCCGAACAGGATGAAGTCATACACCGCAAACACCCAGGCGAAAAACGCGATCCAGGTGGCGAAGCGCACTTCCTGGGACCTCAGTTGCCGGGGTTTCCAGCCAGTCAGGTCAAGCTTGTTGTAGATGGACATGGGGCGCGCCTCAAGGATTTGACCGGCAGGCGCCGGCAAGCCGGCTCCTGCAGGGTGGGGTTCAGGTACGGGGTTGGCGGCGAATGAAGTCGTCGGCGATTTCGTCGAAGGTGACGAAGCGCACGCCGGCATGGCTCTGGATGTGCTCGATCAGGCGCTCCAGCATCAACAGCACTTGCGGGCGGCCGGACACGTCGGGGTGGATGGTCATGGTGAACACCGCGTGTTCGTGCTCGCGGTAGACCCAGTCGAACTGGTCGCGCCACATTTCCTCGAGGTGACGCGGGTTGACGAAGCCGTGGCTGTTCGGGGCTTTCTTGATGAACATCATCGGCGGCAGGTCATCGAGGTACCAGTTGGCCGGGATCTCCACCAGGTCGGTTTCTTCGCCGCGCACCAGGGGTTTCATCCAGGTATCGGGGTGCTGGCTATAGTCGATCTTGGTCCAGGTGTCGCCCTTGCGCACGTAGTAGGGATGGAAGTCGTTGTGCATAAGGCTGTGGTCGTACTTGATGCCTTTTTTCAGCAACAGCTCGTTGGTCACCTTGCTGAATTCCCACCACGGCGCGACATAGCCGGTGGGGCGCTTGCCGGTGACCTGGGTGATCAGCTCGATGGACTTGTCGAGGACGATTTCTTCCTGCTCGGCGGTCATCGCGATCGGGTTTTCGTGGCTGTAGCCGTGCACGCCGATTTCGTGGCCGGCGTCGGCCACGGCCTTCATCTGCTCGGGGAAGGTTTCCATCGAGTGGCCGGGGATGAACCAGGTGGTGCGCAGGCCGTAGCGTTCGAACAGTTTGAGCAGGCGCGGCGCGCCGACTTCCCCGGCGAACAGGCCGCGGGAGATGTCATCGGGCGAGTCTTCGCCGCCGTAGGAACCGAGCCAGCCGGCGACGGCGTCGACGTCGACGCCAAATGCACAGAGGATGTCTTTAGCCATGGTGTGTCTCCTTAAAAAGTCAGGGCGGTTTCGACCGACAAAGCGGCCCGCAGCAGGCGTGCGTCTTCGCCGCTGGGGGCGCTGAGCAGCAGGCCGGTGGGTAAACCCAGGGCGTCGCGGCCGCTGGGCAGGCTCACGCCGGGCATGTCGAGCAAACTGCCGGGCATGGTCAGGCGCAGGGTGGCGAGGTTGGTGCTGACAAACAGCGCGTCGTCGGCTTCCAGGGGTGCCAGGGCCGGGGCGACATGCGCAACGGTGGGGGTGATCAGCATGGCGCCGTCGAGGTCGTCGATCAGTTGCTGTTGCAGGCGGCGGCGGGCATCGGTGAGGGCGATCAGTTGGCTGGCCGGCAACGCGCGGGCGGCTTCGAGACGGCGGCGTACGCGGGGGTCGAGTTGCTCGGCGTCGGCGCTGTCGAGCAACGCCTGGTGCAGGGCGAAGGCTTCGAAGGCGCCGAGCCAGCCTTGGTGCTTGATCAGCTCCAGCGTGGCCTGGAACGTTGGCGAGGGGCGCAACTCGACCCGCGCACCGGCGGCCTTGAGTTGGTCCACCGCGCGCAGCAGGTTGTTGCGTACGGCGGGTTCAATGCCTTCCAGGGCGCCTTGCTCCAGCACAAAGTGCTGGCCCTTGAGGCTTCGCGCGACATGGGTTTGCCGGCGGCCGTGGAGCAGGTCGTCGATGGCCAGCGCATCGCGCACGCTGCGGGTCAGCGGGCCAAGGCTGTCGAGGGTGTGAGCCAGGGGGAACACGCCGTCGCGGCTGTAGCGCCGGCTGCTGCTGCGGTAGCCCACCAGGCCATTGAATGCCGAGGGGATGCGGATCGAACCGGCGGTGTCGGTGCCCATCGCGATGGGCACAATGTCGGCGGCGACGGCCACTGCCGAACCGGACGATGAGCCACCCGGAATACGTGGCTGGTCAGTGCCGTGCGGGTTGTGCGGGGTGCCGAAGTGCGGATTGAGGCCGAGCCCGGAATAGGCCAGTTCGCTGAGGTTGGTCTTGCCGACGCTGACCATCCCCGCGCGGCACAGCAGCCCTACGCTGGGCGCATCGAGCAAGGCGGCAGGCGCATTGCGTCGGTAGGCGGCACCTGCAGTGGTGACGCTGCCGGCCACGTCATAGAGGTCCTTCCAGGCCACGGGCACGCCATCCAACCCACTCAATGGCTGGCCGGCCCGCCAGCGCGCGGCGGCAGCTTCGGCTTCACGGCGGGCGCGCTCGGCGGTCAGGCTGATAAATACCGCGGGGACCTGGCTGGCCTTGTCGAGTGCCTGCTCGAGGGCTTGCACCGGGTCGTTGCGACCGCTGGCGAAATCCTCGGCCATTGAAGTGGCGTCTGACATCAAGATGACCCTCAAAAAACGTACATATTAATAAAATGTACATTTTACAAAGGCAGGTTTCGTGCCAGTCTGTGAACGCGCGTAACCCGCAGATCAGATGTTTGCGTCAGGATCCACGGGATAGATGCTCCTGAGTCTGGAAAAAAAAGCGTGCAAGACATCCGGCGTAGTGCTTAAAAGAAATAATGTATCTTTTATGAATAAGTACATTTTGGTGCAGAAAAGTAACATTCCCGCTGTCCAGGCCCCAAAAAAGTGCCACCGATGTGGCGCAGAGTGACAGGCGCATCTATGAGAGAATCCCCGGCCACCGTCCTACATCCTCTTGAGAAAGCAATGAAAGCAGTGTCCGCCTCGGCCTCCCGTTACGCGATGATTCATCAGCTGTTGCGTGATGCGATCGTCAACGGCACCGCGCGCCACGGGCTGGTCCTGCTGGAGGCACCGCTGGCCGAACTGTTCGGCACCAGCCGCGTGCCGGTGCGCAAGGCCCTGGACCTGCTGCACGCCGAAGGGCTGATTTGCCGCTTCAATGGCCGCGGCTACCTGATCAATCCCGAAGGGCTGGCCATGGAGCCGCTGCGCTTGCCGCTGAGCCATGCGCACCTGGGCCTGAATGGCGAAGATGAGCTGGTGGATACCCGACCGCTGGGCGAGCGGATCGTCGAGGAGATCGGCGCGGCGCTGTCCACCTGCATCGCCTTCGGCCACTACCGCCTGGACGAGCAGGCCGCCGCCGACCACTACGGCGTCAGTCGCGCGGTGGTGCGCGAAGCATTGATGCGCCTGCGCGACCGAGGCCTGGTAGAAAAAGAGCCGTACTCCCAGTGGCTGGCCGGGCCGCTGACCGCGCGGGAAGTCACCGAAGACTACGAACTGCGTGCCTGCCTGGAGCCCGAAGCCCTGCGCCAGAGCGCACCGAACCTGGACCGCGAGCTGCTCGAAGCCATGTTGCAACGCGTGCTGGACGCCCAGGACAGCCCCCATTGCAGCCTGGAAGCCATCGAACAGATCGAAGAGGATTTGCACCAGCGCTGCCTCGCCGGCCTGCAGAATCGCAAGATCGCCGCGTTGATTCGCCAGGGCCAGAGCCCGATGATCATCAGCCGGATTTTCTACCGTTTGCTGGGGATCGGCGCCGATCCAGCCATGCTTGCCGAACATCGCCTGATTCTGGAGTTGTTGCTGCACGGCGCCGTCGATGCGGCCGCGCTGAACCTGCGCGAGCACCTGCAACGGGCCCGACAACGCATGTTGCAGCGGTTGAAAGTGCTGTCGGTGCTGCCGGAACAGCCACTGCCCGCCTATCTCCACAAAATCAGCTGACCCCTGCAGGAGCCGGCTTGCTGGCGCCTACGGGTTTCGAAAATATCATGCAATATGTTGCTATCTCACCCCCGCCATTGAAACCACCACTACCCTGCCCCATCTAACCTGCATACTTCCTTATGCAGGTGCCCCATGAGCGACCAGCAAGAATTCCCGGACATCGACCTCAATGATTACGCCGATCCCGAAAACGCTGAACACGCAGCTTCATCCAACACCGGCCTTGCCCTGCCTGGGCAAAACCTGCCGGACAAGGTCTACATTATTCCGATCCACAATCGGCCGTTCTTCCCGGCGCAAGTGCTGCCGGTGATCGTCAATGAAGAACCGTGGGCGGAAACCCTGGAGCTGGTGAGCAAATCCGATCACCACTCGCTTGCCCTGTTTTTCATGGACACGCCGCCCGAAGATCCCCGGCATTTCGACACCTCCAGCCTGCCGCTGTACGGCACCCTGGTGAAGGTGCATCACGCCAGCCGCGAGAACGGCAAACTGCAATTCGTCGCCCAGGGCCTGACCCGCGTGCGGATTCGCACCTGGCTCAAGCACCATCGCCCACCGTACCTGGTGGAAGTCGAATACCCGCACCAGCCGAGCGATCCGACCGACGAGGTCAAGGCCTACGGCATGGCGCTGATCAATGCAATCAAGGAACTGCTGCCGCTCAACCCGCTGTACAGCGAAGAGCTGAAGAACTACCTCAATCGCTTCAGCCCCAACGACCCGTCGCCGCTGACCGACTTCGCTGCTGCCCTCACCTCGGCCACCGGCAACGAGTTGCAGGAAGTGCTGGACTGCGTACCCATGCTCAAGCGCATGGAAAAAGTCCTGCCGATGCTGCGCAAGGAAGTCGAAGTCGCGCGCCTGCAAAAAGAACTCTCCGCCGAAGTGAACCGCAAGATCGGCGAGCACCAGCGCGAGTTCTTCCTCAAGGAACAGCTCAAGGTCATCCAGCAGGAGCTGGGCCTGACCAAGGACGACCGCAGCGCGGACGTCGAGCAGTTCGAGCAACGCCTGGAAGGCAAAGTGTTGCCGGCCCAGGCGAAAAAACGCATTGATGAAGAACTCAACAAACTGTCGATCCTGGAAACCGGCTCGCCGGAGTACGCGGTCACCCGCAACTACCTCGACTGGGCCACCTCGGTGCCGTGGGGGGTGTATGGCGAGGACAAGCTCGACCTCAAGCACGCGCGCAAGGTATTGGATAAACACCATGCGGGGCTGGACGACATCAAGAGCCGCATCCTCGAGTTCCTCGCGGTGGGCGCTTATAAAGGCGAAGTCGCCGGTTCCATCGTGCTGCTGGTGGGCCCGCCGGGCGTGGGCAAGACCAGCGTCGGCAAATCCATCGCCGAGTCACTGGGCCGGCCGTTCTACCGTTTCAGTGTCGGCGGCATGCGCGACGAGGCCGAGATCAAGGGCCATCGCCGCACCTACATCGGCGCCCTGCCGGGCAAGCTGGTGCAGGCGCTCAAAGATGTGGAAGTGATGAACCCGGTGATCATGCTCGACGAGATCGACAAGATGGGCCAGAGCTTCCAGGGCGACCCGGCGTCGGCATTGCTGGAAACCCTCGACCCTGAGCAGAACGTCGAATTCCTCGACCACTACCTGGACCTGCGCCTGGACCTGTCCAAGGTGCTGTTCGTGTGCACCGCCAACACCCTGGATTCCATCCCCGGCCCGCTGCTGGACCGGATGGAAGTGATTCGCCTGTCCGGCTATATCACTGAAGAAAAAGTCGCCATCGCCAAGCGTCACCTGTGGCCCAAGCAGCTGGAAAAAGCCGGCGTGTCGAAAAACAGCCTGAGCATCAGCGACGGCGCCCTGCGCGCGTTGATCGACGGCTACGCGCGGGAAGCCGGCGTGCGCCAGCTGGAGAAACAGCTGGGCAAACTGGTGCGCAAAGCCGTGGTCAAGCTGCTGGATGAGCCCGACTCGGTGATCAAGATCGGCAACAAGGACCTGGAAAGCTCACTGGGCATTCCCGTGTTCCGCAACGAGCAAGTGCTGTCCGGCACCGGGGTAATCACCGGCCTGGCCTGGACCAGCATGGGCGGCGCCACGTTGCCGATCGAGGCGACGCGCATCCACACGCTCAACCGTGGTTTCAAGCTCACCGGGCAGTTGGGTGAGGTGATGAAGGAGTCTGCCGAAATCGCCTACAGCTACATCAGCTCCAACCTGAAGTCGTTTGGCGGTGATCCGAAGTTCTTCGACGAGGCCTTCGTGCACCTGCACGTGCCGGAAGGCGCCACGCCCAAAGACGGCCCGAGTGCCGGGGTGACCATGGCCAGCGCGCTGCTGTCGCTGGCGCGCAACCAGCCGCCGAAAAAAGGCGTGGCGATGACCGGTGAGCTGACGCTGACCGGGCATGTCCTGCCGATTGGCGGGGTGCGCGAGAAGGTGATTGCGGCGCGACGCCAGAAGATTCACGAGCTGATCCTGCCGGAGCCAAACCGTGGCAGCTTCGAGGAGTTGCCGGACTACCTGAAGGAAGGCATGACCGTGCACTTTGCCAAGCGCTTTGCCGACGTGGCGAAGGTGCTCTTCTGATAGCTCACTAGCCCGAGTGCCCCGAGTGCCCCCCCTGTGGTGAGCAGGTTTTGCCCTGCGTTGGGCTGCGTAGCAGCCCCGCTTAAATAGACCCCATTCTTTGCGAAAGAATGGGGTCGTCAGTTCTGGGTCTGCTCCACAGCCCAACGCAGGGCACTCTGCGGTCCTCTTGTCACACCTTGTCTCATCTTCGGTTATGCTCGCCCTTCGTCGCTAATCAACGGAGCCTCCATGACCGCTGCCCGCCTGCTGCTTCCCCTGAGCCTTGCCCTGCTGGCCGCCTGCGCCAGTGCCCCCAAGCAAAACGTCACCGTGGAAGATCAGGGCGCCTGCCCGCTCCAGCTCAAGTCCGGGCAGAATCTGATCCTGACCCTGCCCAGCAATCCCACCACCGGTTACCGCTGGGCCATCCAGGATTCGGCCGGCGGCGTATTGCGCGCGCTGAGCCCCGAGGTCTACAGCAGCTCGGAATCCGGCGTGATTGGTGGCGGCGGCCAGTCCACCTGGCGCTTCCAGGCCTTTGCGGCCGGCCAGGGACGTTTGCGCCTGACCTCCCAGCAACCCTGGGAGCCGGAAGCCGAACCCGCCGAAACCTTCGACTGCGCCATTACGGTGAACTGATATGCCATGGCTGATTCTTGCGTTGATGGGCGCCGGCACCTTTATCTACGGCCTGACCACCCACGCCACCTTGTTGTGCCTGTTGGTCAAACCGCTGCCGGTACTCGCGCTGCTGGGCTGGCTGCATGACGCGCCGCCCACCGACTATCGACGCTGGATCAGCCTGGGGCTGATTTTCTCGCTGGTCGGCGATGTGCTGCTGGCGTGGCCGGGCGACTTGTTCATCTTCGGCCTCGGCGCGTTCCTGTTCGCGCACCTGGCGTATCTGAAAGCCTACTTCAGCGATTGCCGCCGCTTGGCGCTGCTGCCATTGGTATTGGCGCTGGGCGTGGGCGCGATCCTGCTGAGCATCCTGATTTCCCACGGCCTGGGTGACCTGCTGATGCCTGTAGTGGTTTATGCCACCGTGATCAGTGCGATGCTCTGGCGTGCGTTGGCGCGACTGGGCAGTGACGTGCCGAAACGCTCGGCGCTGCTGGCGGCGGCCGGTGCGGTGTCGTTTGTGTTTTCCGACACGCTGATCGGCATCAATCGGTTTGTGCTGTCGTTCGAGGCGGCACCGTATCTGTTGATCGTCACTTACTGGCTTGGCCAGTGGGGTATCACAGCCTCGGCTTTCCATCAGACAACCCGCGCATCCGAGGGCCAAGTTGGCTAAAATGCCGGCTTTTCCCCCTCGTCGCCGGAACAGCCGTGAGCAAAGAACCCGATCGCCTATTCGCCCAGCCCCTGCCCCAGGTGCCGGACTTCGCCTTTAACGAGGACGTGGTGCGGGTGTTCCCGGACATGATCAAGCGCTCGGTGCCGGGTTACCCGACCATCGTCGAGAACCTCGGCGTACTCGCCGCGCAGTTCGCACAACCTAATAGCGTGCTGTATGACCTGGGATCCTCGCTTGGCGCGGTCACCCAGGCCCTGCGCCGCCATGTGCGCACCGACGGTTGTCGGGTGATCGCTGTGGATAACTCGGCGGCCATGGTCGAGCGCTGCCGCGAATACCTGAATGGCCAGGACTCGATGTTCCAGGAGCTGTTGCCGGTCGAGGTGGTGGAGGGCGATATCCTCGCGCTGCAATTTGCACCGGCCTCGGTGGTGGCGCTGAACTTCACCCTGCAATTTATCGCCCCCGAGGAGCGCCTGGCGCTGCTCGGCCGCATCCGCCAGTCGCTGTTGCCGGGCGGTGCGTTGATCCTGTCGGAAAAGCTGCGCTTCAATGACCTTGAAGAACACGCGCTGCTCACCGACCTGCACATCGCGTTCAAACGCGCTAATGGCTACAGCGAACTGGAAATCGCCCAGAAGCGCAGCGCCATCGAAAACGTCATGAAGCCCGACAGCCTCGAAGAACACCGCGAACGCCTGCTGGCGGCCGGGTTCTCGAAAGTCGTGCCGTGGTTCCAGTGTCTTAACTTTGCCTCGTTGATTGCCTTGCCATGATTGATCTGTCTCCCCTCGCCCGCCATCTGGTTGGCACTCCTTTGGCCGTGTGGGCTCAGGGCCTGCAAGCACAACTCGATAGCAAGATGGAAAAGGGTCATGGCGACCTGGAGCGCTGGCAGAGTGCGCTGGATGCACTGCCAAAAATCCAGCCCAGCGAAGTGGATTTGCTCAACGGCCTGACACTCGATACCGACTGCGACGAAGACACCCGCGTGCAGATGCATGCCGCGCTGATGGGCCTGAGCCCTTGGCGCAAAGGGCCGTTCCACCTGTTCGGCGTGCATGTGGACACCGAATGGCGCTCGGACTGGAAGTGGTCGCGCGTGGCACCGCACCTGGACCTCAAGGGCAAGCGCATCCTCGACGTGGGCTGCGGCAACGGCTACTACATGTGGCGCATGCTCGGCGCCGGCGCCGACAGCGTGATTGGCGTGGACCCCAACTGGCTGTTCTTCTGTCAGTTCCAGGCCGTGCAGCGCTATTTGTCCGCGCCGAATGCCTGGCACCTGCCATTCCCGTTCGAAGACCTGCCGCCCAATCTGGAAGGCTTTGACACCGTGTTTTCCATGGGTGTGTTCTACCACCGTCGCTCGCCGATCGAGCATTTGCTGGCGCTGAAGGACACCCTGGTCAAGGGCGGCGAACTGGTGCTGGAAACCTTGGTGGTCGAAGGCGACCAGCAGCAAGTGCTGGTGCCGGAAGACCGCTACGCACAGATGCGCAACGTGTGGTTCCTGCCGTCGGTGCCGGCGCTGATGCTGTGGCTGCGCCGCGCCGGCTTCAGTGAGGTGCGTTGCGTGGACGTGAGCGTGACGACGGTCGAGGAACAGCGTGGGACGGAGTGGATGAAGTATCAGTCGCTGAGCGACTTCCTCGATCCGCAGGATCACAGCAAGACGATCGAAGGGCTGCCGGCGCCGATGCGCGCCGTCATCATCGCCAAGAAATAAACCCAATCGCCCTGGATAAATGCAGGTCAAAAGGTGGGAGCGGGCTTGCTCGCGAAAGCACTGGTTCAGCTATGCAGAGGGTGGCTGACCTACCGCTTTCGCGAGCAAGCCCGCTCCCACATTGGTTTTCAGTGTTGTTTAAACCGATGGTTTTGCGCGGCGCGCCTTGAAGAATTCGCTCAAGACAGTCCCACACTCCTCAGCCAGCACCCCGCCTTCAAACAGCACGCGGTGATTGAGAAAGCCCTGGGTAAAGAACTGCCCCTGGCTTTGCACGATCCCGGCCTTGGGTTCCAGCGCGCCATACACCACCCGCGCCACCCGCGAATGCACGATCAGGCCGGCGCACATGCTGCACGGTTCGAGGGTCACATACAGCGTGCTGCCGACCAGGCGATAGTTGCTGATCGCTTGCGCGGCGGCGCGGATCGCGACCATTTCGGCATGCGCACTGGGGTCGTTGCCACTGATCGGGCAGTTGAAGCCGCGACCGATGATTTCGCCGTCCTGCACCAGCACTGCGCCCACCGGCACCTCGCCCAGCGCAGCACCTTGGGCGGCCAGGGCCAGGGCTTCGCGCATGAAGTCCTGGTCGCGGCTGCGGTCGATGATCGCCGTGGGCCGAAACTGGCGCATCACGCCACCTCGATGGCGGCCATCAGGCCGGTTTCCATGTGGTCGATCACGTGGCAGTGGAACATCCACACCCCCGGGTTATCCGCCACCAACGCCACGCGCGTGCGCTCGTTCTTGCCCAACAGGTAAGTGTCGGTGAAGTACGGGATCACCTTGTGGCGGTTCGAGGCGATCACCTTGAAGCTCATGCCATGCAGGTGGATCGGGTGCTGGTACTGGGTCATGTTCTTCAATTCGAAAATATAGCTCTTGCCCTTTTCCAGCTTGGCAATCGGGCGGTCGGCGCAGGTCTTGTCGGTGATGTCCCAGGCCTTGCCGTTGATCTGCCACAGGCTCGGCGGCTTACCGTTGTCGACGTCGACGGAAACCGAGCCGACCCATTCGAAATTGAAGTTGAGTTTCTCGGCATTGGCCAGGTCCGGCTCGGCAATCGGGTTGGCTGGCAAAGCGGGCGGCCACTCGGTGGGAGCGTCGTTGTTGGCGACGGAACGGAAGGTGCCGAGGCGCACCGGGCCATTGCGGATCGACAGCTCTTCACCCGCCGCTGGCGCCTTGATCGCCAGGCAGATGCGCATGCCCGGGCCCAGCCAGTATTCCTTGCCCAACGGCCGCGGTTCGACCGGGTTGCCGTCCAGCGCATAGATCTGCGCTTCAACCTCGGGAATATTGAGGCGATACGTCAGGGTGTTGTCGAGGTTGAGCAGGCGCACGCGGGTGATCTGCCCGGCCGGCAAATCGATCACCGCCTGGGACACGCCATTGATCGTCGACAGGCGCCCGGCGGTCCCGCCACGCGCCGCTTCACGCGGGATGCTGAAGGCAACAAAGGCGCCCTCTTCGTCCACGTGCCAGCTTTTCAGGCTGAGGGTGCGTTCGTGCTTGAAACCGGTGGGCTCGCGCTCTTCGATGATCAACGGACCGACCAGGCCTCGGCCGAGTTCTTCGCTGCTGTTGACGTGGGGGTGATACCAGTAGCTGCCGGCGTCGGGTACGCGGAATTTGTAGTCGAAGTATTCGCCGGGCAGTACCGGCAGTTGCGAGACGTAGGGCACGCCGTCCATTTCCAGCGGCAGGCGGATGCCGTGCCAGTGAATGGTGGTGGCGACCGGCAGGTGGTTGATAAAGCGCACCCGCAGCCATTCACCCTGGCGCACACGCAACTCGGTGCCTGGCGCCGACGGGCCGAACGCCCAGGCTTCGGTCTTGTGTCCTGGCACCAACTCCACGTCGAGCGGCGCGGCGATCAGTTCGTAATCGTGCCCCGCCTCGGCCTCGGCGACTTTCCCCAGCCAGTAGCGATAGGCACCACCGGCACCGACGCCCACAACGGCCAGGCCTGCAAGACCACCCAGGATTTGTCGACGGGAAAAGGATCGGGACACAACAACCTCACGAATCTGCCGCAGGCCAGAGGCCCGCAAAGGGCAGATACGATACACCTGCATCGGCTAAACAGTAAGGCTTCGCATTGCCGCAGTTGCTGATTTCATTGGGTCGCGTCCCGAGCACGCCTTTTGTGGCGAGCGGGCTTGCCCCGCGTTGGGCTGCGCAGCAGCCCCAGTTCAATCGCCGCCGTGTGTCAGGGAGATCGGAATCGCAGGTTTCAGGGCCGCTCCGCAGCCCAACGCGGGGCAAGCCCGCTCACCACAGGTGGCACGGCTGAGCTTGGGCGGCGGTATCAGGCCTTGGCAGCAGCCAGGATCAGCGCCTTCATCTCGGCCACGGCACCTTTGAAGCCGACAAACAGCGCATGCGCCACCAGCGCATGGCCGATGTTCAGCTCGTTGATGCCCTTGATCGCAGCCACGGCCTCGACGTTGTGGTAGTGCAGGCCGTGGCCGGCGTTGACGATCAGGCCTTCATTCAACCCGCAATTGACCCCGTCGATGATGCGTTGCAGTTCGTCGGCGACTTCGGTCGGCGTGGTGGCATCGGCATAACGGCCGGTGTGCAGCTCGATGGCCGGCGCGCCGACGCGGCGCGACGCTTCGATCTGGCGCTCATCGGCGTCGATGAACAGCGAGACTTCGCTGCCGATCTTCGACAGGCGCTCCACCGCGGCCTTGATCCGCGCTTCCTGACCGGCGACGTCGAGGCCGCCTTCGGTGGTCAGTTCCTGGCGGGTTTCGGGCACCAGGCAGATGTGCGCCGGACGGATGCGCTCGGCGAACGCCATCATTTCTTCGGTGACGCCCATTTCGAAGTTCATGCGGGTTTGCAGCACGTCCTTGAGCAGCAGCACGTCGCGCTCCTGGATGTGGCGGCGGTCTTCGCGCAGGTGCACGGTGATGCCGTCGGCGCCCGCTTCTTCGGCGTCCAGCGCGGCCTTGACCGGGTCAGGGTAACGGGTGCCCCGGGCCTGGCGCAGGGTGGCGACGTGGTCGATGTTGACGCCAAGAAGAATGCGATTGCTGGTGGTCACGGAAGCGCTCCTGAAAAGGGAAAGAATCGGTGCACAGCATACACGGGGATGTCAGGGCTTTCGAAACAACTCGCGACTGACCAGCGGCCGTCCGCCCAAGTGCACGGCCAGCGCCTGGCGCATCAGGCGCTTGGCGGCGGACAACGCGCCGGGGGCGGTCCAGTCGGCTTCGCTCATGGCCAACAGCTCAGTGCCCTGGAACAGCCCCGGTTGCAGCAGGTAAACGCGCTCCAGGCCAGCATCGACCTGGAGGCGGTACATGCCGTCGGCGGCGATGGGGTCGCCGTGCAGGTCGTTGGCCAGTTCGAAGCCGTAGCCGAGGTCATCCAGCAGGCGCCACTCGAAAGCGCGCAACAACGGCTCCAGCGGGCGCCCTTCGGCGAGGGCCAGCAAGGTGGCAGCGTAGTGATCGAAGACCGCGGGGTGCGGGTCTTCAGCGGGCAGCAGGCGGATCAGCAGTTCATTCAGGTAGAGGCCGCTGAAGAGCGCCTCGCCATTGAGCCAGGCGCTGGTGCCGACGCTTTCCATGCGGCCGACGTTCTTCAGCTCGCCCTTGCCGCGAAACTCCACGTCCAGCGCCACGAAGGGCCGCGCCAATGTACCCGCCTTGCCCCGCGCGCTGCGCAACACTGCGCGCAGGCGACCTTGGGGCGTGAGGAAATCCACCAGCGCACTGGTCTCGCGGTAGGCGCGGCTGTGCAGGACGTAGGCGAGTTGGCTGGGAGGTGGGGATTGGGACATTGGGTTCTCGCTGACAAGCACGGTCTTGAAAACTGCGACTATCCAATGTGGGAGCGGGCTTGCTCGCGAAGGCGGAGTGTCAGTCGATACATTCATCGCTGATAGACCGTATTCGCGAGCAAGCCCGCTCGCACATTTTGACTTGCGGCGTTACCGAAGGCCGTTTACAGGTCGCCGTAGCCCAGCGAACGCAGTGCGCGCTCGTCATCGGACCAGCCACCCTTCACCTTCACCCACAGGTTGAGCATGATCTTGGAATCGAACAGCAATTCCATGTCCTTGCGCGCTTCAGTGCCGATGCGCTTGATGCGCTCGCCCTTGTCGCCAATGATGATTTTCTTCTGGCCGTCACGCTCGACGAGGATCAGCGCATGGATGTGCAGGGTCTTGCCCTGCTGCTTGAACTCTTCGATCTCGACGGTGATCTGGTACGGCAGCTCGGCGCCCATCTGGCGCATGATTTTCTCGCGCACCAGTTCGGCGGCGAGGAAACGGCTGCTGCGGTCGGTGATCTGGTCTTCCGGGAAGAAGTGCTCGTTCTCCGGCAGGTGCTCGGCGATCACGCGTTCCAGGGCATCGAGGTTATGCCCGTGCTGGGCCGAGATCGGGATGATCTGCGCGTTCGGCAGTTGTTCCTGCAGCCAGCTCAGGTGCGGCATCAGCTCGGCTTTGTCTTCTATGCGGTCGGTCTTGTTCAGCGCGACGATCAACGGGCCGGTGACGTACTGCACACGCTCGAGGACCATCTGGTCTTCATCGGTCCACTTGGTGCGGTCGACCACGAAGATCACCACGTCGACGTCTTTCAACGCCGCCGAAGCGGTCTTGTTCATGTAGCGATTGAGGGCTTTCTCGCCGCCTTTGTGCATGCCCGGGGTGTCGACGTAGACCGCTTGCACGTTGCCTTCGGTCTTGATGCCCAGCATGTTGTGGCGGGTGGTCTGCGGCTTGCGCGAGGTGATCGCGAGCTTCTGGCCGAGGATGTGGTTCAGCAGCGTGGACTTGCCCACGTTGGGGCGGCCGACGATGGCAACATAGCCACAGCGTGTTGCGGTTGAATCAGTCATGGCCATTCTCCACGCCCAGGGCAATCAGTGCTGCAGCGGCCGCTACCTGTTCGGCAATACGACGGCTCACACCCTGACCTCGGCTTTTTTCATTCAGTAAGGTGATTTCACATTCCACGAAGAACACGCGGCAATGCGGTTCGCCCTGGATATCCACCACTTCGTAGCGTGGCAGTTCGCACCCGCGCGACTGGAGGAATTCCTGCAGGCGGGTCTTGGGATCTTTGTTGGTGTCGACGAGCGTGAGGCTTTCGATCTCGGAGGTCAGCCACGCGGTGACGCGCTCCTTGGCTGCTTCCATGCCGGCATCGAGGTAGATCGCGCCGATCAGCGCTTCGAGGGCATCGGCGAGGATCGATTCACGCCGGAAACCGCCACTCTTCAACTCGCCGGACCCCAGGCGCAGGTACTCGCCCAGGCCGAAGCCACGGGCCAGCACCGCCAGGGTCTCGCCCTTCACCAGGCGCGCACGCAGGCGCGACAGCTGGCCTTCACGGGCTTGTGGGAAGCGCTCGAACAGGGCCTCACCGGCGACGAAATTGAGGATGGCATCACCGAGGAATTCCAGGCGTTCGTTATTACGCCCGGCAAAGCTGCGGTGTGTAAGGGCAAGGACCATCAATTCCTGGTCCTTGAAGGTGTAGCCGAGCTGACGCTCGAGACGGCTTAAAGAAACGCTCACGGTTTACCCATATCTGTTTGGTGGCACCGGCGGCCATCGACGATTGACGCAGTGTTCAAATTCAAATCCTGGTTGGTGCTGCATGAGGCGGGACCGATTTGTCCCAACCCCAGAAAAGCATTCGGCGCTGTGTTCACAGCGCCGCCTGTATTACTTGATCAGCCCGACCCGCGAGAAGTTCGGCAGGTGGCTGAGCTTGGGTTCCGGCCAGCTCATCCAGACCGCGAAGGCCTTGCCGACGATATTCTGGTCGGGAACCATGCCCAGCAGGTCCTTGGGAATGGTGGGATCATCCCAGTAGCGGCTGTCATTGGAGTTGTCACGGTTGTCGCCCATCATGAAATAGTGCCCGGCCGGCACTTTCCACTCACCATCAGGCTGGGCACGGTAGCGGCTCATTTCCTTGCGGATTTCGTGCTCTACCGCACCGAGTTTTTCTTCGTACAGCTCAGCGCTGCCCAGGCTGTTCGGTTCGGAACCAATCAACTTCTCGGCCACCGATTCGCCGTTGATGAACAGGCGCTTGTCGCTGGTGTAGCGAATCACGTCGCCCGGCAGGCCCACTACACGCTTGATGTAGTTGACGTTCGGATCGCTCGGATAGCGGAACACCATCACGTCGCCGCGCTGCGGGTCACCGATCTCGATGACCTTCTTGTCGATCACCGGCAGGCGGATCCCGTAGGAAAACTTGTTCACCAGGATGAAGTCGCCGACATCCAGGGTGGGTTTCATCGACCCCGAAGGGATCTGAAACGGTTCCACCAGGAACGAACGCAGCACCAGCACGATGAACAACACCGGGAAGAACGACTTGCCGTATTCAACCAGCAAAGGCTCTTTGTTCAGCTTCTCGATGACCACGCCATCGGGCTGGCTGACGCTGCCCTGATAGGACGCGATAGCCGCCCGCCGACGCGGGGCGAAGAACACCAGATCGAGCAACGCCAAGAGACCGCAAACGGCAACGGCGATGACCAGCAACAGCGGGAAATTTAGCGACATAGGACCTAACTATCCAACCTGAGCACCGCAAGGAAGGCTTCTTGTGGAACTTCCACGTTACCTACTTGCTTCATGCGTTTTTTACCGGCCTTTTGCTTCTCAAGCAGCTTGCGCTTACGGCTTACGTCACCGCCGTAGCATTTGGCCAGTACGTTCTTTCTGAGAGCCTTGACGGAGGTCCGCGCAATGATCTGCCCGCCGATGGCGGCCTGGATCGCGACGTCGAACATCTGGCGCGGAATCAGTTCTTTCATCTTCTCGGTCAACTGGCGACCTTTGTAGTGCGCGTTGTCCTTGTGCACGATCAGTGCAAGGGCATCTACCTTGTCGCCGTTGATCAACACATCCAGTTTCACCAGATTAGCCGATTGGTAACGATCGAAATGGTAGTCCAGCGAAGCGTAGCCGCGACTGGTGGATTTGAGGCGGTCGAAGAAGTCCAGGACCACTTCGTTCATCGGCATGTCGTAGGTCACTTGCACCTGGGTACCGAGGAACAGCATGTCGCGTTGTACGCCACGCTTTTCGATACACAGGGTGATGACGTTGCCCAGGTGCTCCTGCGGAACCAGGATATTGGCCCGCACGATAGGCTCGCGCATGTCTTCGATTGCCGACAGATCCGGGAGCTTGGACGGGTTGTCGACGTAAATCGTTTCACCGGTTTTCAGCAACAGCTCAAAAATAACCGTCGGTGCGGTGGTGATCAGGTCCAGGTCGTATTCGCGCTCGAGGCGCTCCTGGATGATTTCCATGTGCAGCATGCCCAGGAACCCGCAGCGGAAGCCGAAGCCCAGGGCGTCGGAGCTTTCCGGGGTGTACTGCAACGACGAGTCGTTGAGGGTCAGCTTCTGCAGGGCTTCGCGGAAATCCTCGAAGTCATCGGAGCTGACCGGGAACAGACCGGCGTAGACCTGTGGCTGAATGCGCTTGAAGCCCGGCAGCACATCGACGTCTGGCGTCGAGCTGAGCGTCAGCGTGTCACCTACCGGCGCGCCGTGGATGTCCTTGATACCGGCGATGATGAAGCCCACTTCACCGGCTTTCAGATCAACGGTCGCAGTGTGCTTGGGGTTGAATACACCCACGCTGTCCACCAGGTGGATCTTGCCGGTGGACTTGACCAGGATCTTGTCGCCCTTCTTCACGCGGCCATGGCGCACGCGGACCAGGGACACAACGCCCAGGTAGTTGTCGAACCAGGAGTCGATGATCAGCGCTTGCAGCGGATCTTCGTAGTTGCCGGTCGGCGCGGGAATGGTCTGCACCAGGCGCTCGAGCACTTCGTCGACACCCAGGCCGGTCTTGGCGCTGCAGGTGACGGCGTCGGTGGCGTCGATGCCGATGATCTTCTCGATCTCTTCCTTGACGCGCTCGGGCTCGGCCTGTGGCAGGTCGATCTTGTTCAGCACGGGCATGACTTCCAGGCCCTGCTCGATCGCGGTGTAGCAGTTGGCAACCGACTGCGCTTCAACGCCCTGGCCGGCGTCGACCACCAGCAAGGCACCTTCACAGGCCGCCAGGGAACGGCTGACTTCATAGGTGAAGTCGACGTGGCCCGGGGTGTCAATGAAGTTCAGCTGGTAGGTGATGCCGTCTTTGGCCTTGTAATACAGAGTAACGCTGTGGGCCTTGATGGTGATCCCGCGCTCGCGTTCGAGGTCCATGGAGTCCAGGACCTGGGCTTCCATTTCACGCTCGGCAAGGCCGCCGCACATCTGGATGAATCGATCGGCCAGCGTCGACTTGCCATGGTCAATGTGGGCGATGATGGAGAAATTGCGGATATGACTCAAATCACTCACGGATCAACACTCAAAAAGGCTGCAGGCAGATTGCCCGCTGAAAAATAGCCGGGAATTGTACCTGATGCTCAGGCCAGGCGTCATCTTTGCTGACCAGAACAAAAATGCCCCGATCTCGCGAGCGGGGCATTTTTTGTTCATAAGCGCGGCATCAACCGGCGCGGCGCAACAGCCAGAACCCAGCCAGGGCGCAGATACCGGTCGGCACCAGCACCGCAAACAGGGGTGAGAACCCGAACACCAGGCTCGACGGGCCCAGCAGGTCCTGGGCAATCCGGAAGGTGAAGCCGACCAGCACGCCAGTAAACACGCGCTGGCCGAGGGTGACCGAACGCAGTGGGCCGAAGATGAACGAAATCGCCATCAGTACCAGCGCGGCGGTGACCACCGGCTGCAGCACCTTGACCCAAAACGCCAGCCAGTAGCGGCCGTTGTTCAGGCCCTGGTCCTTGAGATAGTGGATGTAACCCCACAGGCCGGAGATCGGCAGGCTTTCAGGGACCATCACCACGGTATTGAGCAATTGCGGCTTGAGGGCGATATCCCACTCCTCGCTTGGCACATTGATCACTTCGGTGCTGGCCTTGGTGCCTTGGCCGATATTGCGGAAATAAGTCGTGGTGACGTCGCTCAGTTGCCACTTTTCATCGCCGTACTGTGCACGTTTGGCGAAGCTGGACGCCAGCAAGTGACGTTCCTTGTCGAACGTGTAGCGCGTGACCCCGATCAACAGGCCGCCCGGCTGCACGGCGTTGATGTGGATGAATTCATCACCCTGGCGGTGCCACAAGCCATGCTTGGAGCTTTGCGCATCGCCCGAGCCCTGGGCCAGGGCGCGGTTGGCCTGGGCCGTGGTTTCAGCCGGTGGCGCGACATATTCGCCGATCAGCACGCTGCACAGCATCAGCAGCAGCATGGGCTTCATCACCGCCCAGACGATACGGCCGATGGACACCCCGGCGGCGCGCATGATGGTCAGTTCGCTGTTGCTGGCCAGGCTGCCCAGGCCGATCAGGCAGCCGATCAGCGCGGCCATCGGCATCATGTCGTAGAGGCGACGCGGCGCGGTGAGGGCGACGTAGCTCAGCACGTCCCACACGGTATAGGTGTCGCTGACGTTGCCGACTTCATCGATGAAGGCGAACAACGAGGCCAGGCCCAGGATGATGCCCAATACCGCCAGGATGGCGATCAGTACGCTGCTACCAATGTAGCGATCGAGCTTAGCCACGAGCCAACTCCTTCTGGCCACGACGGCTCATCATTTTCAAGCGTATAGGTTCCCAATACAGCAGCCCCAGGCCGATCACCAGGAAGATACCGTGCACCCACCACAGGCCCAGGGTCGGCGACAGCTTGCCTTTCTCCAGGGAGCCACGGGCGGAAATCAGGATGGTCAGGTAAGCCATGTACAGCAGGATCGCCGGCAACAGCTTGAGGAAACGGCCCTGGCGCGGGTTGACGCGCGACAGCGGCACGGCCATCAAGGTCACGATGAACACCAGCAGCGGCAGGGAAATCCGCCATTGCAGCTCGGCGATCGAGCGCAGCTCCTTGCTGCCGAACAGGTCGGTGGTGGGGATGGCGTCGCGGTCAGTGACTTCGTCGCTGATGTCCGGACGAGCCAGCATCACGCCATAGGTGTCGTACTTGATCGCGCGATAATCTGCCATGCCCGGGCTGCCATCGTAGCGATAGCCATTTTCCAGGATCAGGTAGCGGCTGCCGTCCGGACGGACTTCCTGGCGGCCGGAATCGGCTACCAGCACGGAAATGCCGCGGTCTTTCTTGTCCTGGCCCAAGCGTTTTTCAGAGATGAAGACACCGCCGAGGTTGGCGCGGTCGTCGGTCAGGGTTTCGGTGTAGGTCACCCGTGAACCGTCGTTCAGGGCCTGGAAACGGCCAGGTTCGAGGGTGTCGAACTCGGTCATCGCGTCCTGCTTGTTCAGCACCAGTTGGAACTGCATGGCACCTTGCGGGGCCAGGCTCAGGCTCAACCAGGCCACGATCAGCGCGACGCCGGCGGCCGGGATCATGGTCATGCCCAACAGGCGCTGCTGGCTCATGCCGGTGGCCGAAAGCACGGTCATTTCGCTTTCAAGGTACAGGCGGCCGTAGGCCAGCAGGATCCCGAGGAACAGGCCCAACGGCAGGATCAGCTGCAGGAACCCCGGCAGGCGAAAGCCCATGATCAGGAACAGCGAGCCTGGGTCCAGGGCGCCGGAGGCAGCCTGGGCCAGGTATTTGACGAAACGACCACTCATGATGATGACCAGCAACACCGCACTCACGGCACTCAGGGTCAACAGGACTTCGCGGGACAGATAACGGAAGACGATCAAACCAGACACTCCAGGGTTGTCAGGCTAAGGCGGCCAAACAAGCAGCATACCGAGTCAGCCCGTTTACAGCGGGCCGGCTAAAAAGATGGCGCATTATCCTGTGATTGACCGCGCCTGTCACTGCGCAACCTCATGCGCATGCACAAAGCACGTGGCAAGGGTTGTCAGGCTCCGCCGGCGAGGTTCAAACTGCGGCCTTTGTCGCGGGCGGCTTACACCGCTGCCCAGCCTTAAAGCCGGCGTACAGACGCACGGCTCTCAGACCTTTATAAGGGACCCGAAAATGGAATTGGTTGTAAAAAGCGTTAGCCCCGAAACGTTGAAAACCGCCACCCTCGTGGTCGCCATCGGCGAAGGCCGCAAGCTCGGCGTCGCCGCCAAGCAACTCGACGAACTCAGCGGCGGTGCGATCAGCGCCGTGCTCAAGCGCGGCGACCTGGCCGGCAAAGTCGGCCAGAGCCTGCTGCTGCAAAGCCTGCCCAACCTCAAGGCCGACCGCGTATTGCTGGTGGGCGTGGGCAAGGACGCCGAGCTCGGCGACCGTCCATTCCGCAAGATCATCAGCAGCATCCTCAGCACCCTCAAGGGCCTGGGCGGCAGCGACGCGGCACTGGCACTCGACGAAATCGTCGTCAAGGGCCGTGACAGCTACGGCAAGACCCGCCTGCTGGCCGAGACTCTTGTAGACGGCGGTTACATTTTCGACCAGTTCAAGAGCCAGAAAGCCGAACCGCGCGCCCTGAAGAAAATCACCCTGCTGACCATCAAGGCTGCCCAGGCTGAAGTCGAGCGCGCCGTGACCCACGCCCAGGCCATCGCCAACGGCATGTCGTTCACCCGCGACCTGGGCAACCTGCCGCCGAACATCTGCCACCCGACCTACCTGGGCGAACAGGCCAAGGCGCTGGGCAAAGAGTTCAAGGGCCTCAAGGTCGAAGTGCTGGACGAGAAAAAGATCAAGGAACTGGGCATGGGCTCGTTCTATGCCGTGGGCCAGGGCAGCGACCAGCCGCCACGCCTGATCGTGATGCAATACAACGGCGGCAAGAAGTCCGAGAAGCCTTACGCCCTGGTGGGTAAAGGCATCACCTTCGACACCGGCGGCATCAGCCTCAAGCCGGGCCTGGGCATGGACGAGATGAAGTACGACATGGGCGGCGCCGCCAGCGTGTTCGGCACCCTGCGCGCCGTGCTCGAGTTGAAACTGCCGATCAACCTGGTGTGCATCCTGGCCTGCGCCGAGAACATGCCGAGCGGCGGCGCGACCCGTCCGGGCGACATCGTCACCACCCTGAGCGGCCAGACCGTCGAAATCCTCAACACCGACGCCGAAGGCCGCCTGGTGCTGTGCGACGCACTGACCTACGCCGAGCGCTTCAAGCCACAGGCCGTGATCGACATCGCGACCCTGACCGGCGCCTGCGTGGTGGCCCTGGGCGCCCACACTTCGGGCCTGCTGGGCAACAACGACGAGCTGGTCGAGCAACTGCTCAGCGCCGGCAAGGCTGCCGACGACCGTGCCTGGCAATTGCCGCTGTTCGATGAGTACCAGGAGCAACTGGACAGCCCGTTCGCCGACATCGCCAACATCGGCGGCCCGAAAGCCGGCACCATCACCGCGGCCTGCTTCCTGTCGCGCTTCGCCAAGAACTTCAACTGGGCACACCTGGACATCGCCGGCACCGCCTGGACCAGCGGCGGCAAGGACAAGGGCGCCACCGGCCGTCCGGTGCCCCTGCTGACCCAGTACCTGCTGGATCGCGCCAAGGCCTAAACGCACCCCCTGCGCAGGAGCCGGCTTGCCGGCGATGGCTGCCTTGAAATCGCCACGCGACTCAAGGGCCTCATCGCCGGCAAGCCGGCTCCTACAAGGGGTATGCGCATGCCCAGGAACTGTAATGACCCAAGTCGACTTCTATATATTGCCCAGCGCCGATCCCTCCGCGCGCCTGGACTTTGCCTGCAAACTCACCGAAAAAGCCTGGCGCATGGGCCACCGCATCTACCTGCATTGCAGCGACGCGACCCAACGCGATGAACTCGACGCCCGCCTCTGGCGCTTCAAGGGTGAAAGCTTCGTGCCGCACGGCCCCGCCGAATCCGAACCCGAAGGCCTGATCGTCCTGGGCCTGGGCGACAGCTGTGGCGATCACCATGACCTGCTGGTCAACCTGGACCTGAAAGTGCCGCCCTTTGCCAAGGCATTCGCCCGCGTGGCGGAAGTGGTGGTCGAAGATCCGGCTATTCGTCAGGCCGCGCGGGAGAGTTTCCGCTTCTACCGCGAACAGGGCTATCCTTTGCAAGATCACCGGCTACAACGACTTTGAGCACATGATGGACACTCCAAACCCTATAAAAAAAGACGACCACCTGCTGGACGACCTCGAGTCGATCCGTCAGTTGCTGGGTGATGATGACTTGCAACCGCCGCTGCTGACCGAGTCGGTCAATGGCGAGGTACAGATTCCGCTGTTGTTCGACATGGTCGGTGGCAAACCTGCCGCACCTGAGCCGGTTGCGGCGCCCGTCGCGCCAGCCGCCCCCGTTGCAGAGCCTGTCGCCGAGAAGTCCCCGGACGCCTTGTTGCTGCACCTGGACAACGAACTGCGCGCCGCCGCGCAATTGATCATGCAAGACGTGATCGACGACTTTGCCCCGCATATCGAGACCGAGATCAAGCGCCGGCTGGATGCGCGCATGGAGCGGCTGATCGCCGCGGCCACAAGCAACTAGCCTCAAGCCTCCAGCTGCAAGTCAGAGCACCGCGATCAACTTGCAGCTTGTCGCTTGTAGCTTGCAGCTGCTCCCCCCCGCTATACTTGTCGGCTTTCCTGAATTAATGCCAACTAGGGTCCCGCCGCGCATGGATAAGACCTACCAACCGCACGCTATTGAAACTTCCTGGTACCAGACCTGGGAGTCCGAGAATTATTTCGCTCCGCAAGGCGCGGGCGATTCCTACACCATCATGATTCCGCCACCGAACGTCACTGGCAGCCTGCACATGGGCCATGGCTTCAACAATGCGATCATGGATGCGTTGATCCGTTTCCGCCGCATGCAGGGCCGCAACACCCTGTGGCAGCCCGGCACCGACCACGCCGGTATCGCCACCCAGATGCTGGTGGAACGCCAACTCGAAGCCACCGGCCAGAACCGTCATGACCTCGGTCGCGAGAAATTCCTCGAGAAGATCTGGGAATGGAAAGACCAGTCCGGCGGCAACATCAGCCGTCAGATCCGCCGCCTGGGTTCGTCCGTCGACTGGAGCCGTGAGCGCTTCACCATGGACGACGGCCTGTCGGAAGCCGTGAAAGAAGCCTTCGTGCGCCTGCATGAAGACGGCCTGATCTACCGCGGCAAGCGCCTGGTCAACTGGGACACCAAGTTGCACACGGCGATTTCCGACCTCGAAGTGGAAAACCACGACGAGAAAGGCTTCCTGTGGAACCTCAAGTACCCGCTGGCCGATGGCGCCAAGACCGCCGAAGGCAACGACTACCTGATCGTCGCCACCACCCGTCCGGAAACCATGCTCGGCGACGCCGCCGTGGCCGTTAACCCGAACGATGAGCGCTACCAGGCACTGATCGGCAAGTTCGTCGAGCTGCCGCTGGTCGGCCGCCGCATCCCGATCATCGCGGATGATTACTGCGACCCGGAATTCGGCACCGGCTGCGTGAAAATCACCCCGGCCCACGATTTCAACGACTACGAAGTCGGCAAGCGTCACAACCTGCCGCTGCTGAACATCTTCGACAAGAATGCCGCTGTCCTGCCGGCCTGCCAGGTGTTCAACCTCGACGGCACGCTGAACGACAGCATCGACGGCAAGATCCCGGCCGAATACGCCGGCCTCGACCGCTTTGAAGCACGCAAGCAGATCGTTGCGGCCTTTGACGCCGCCGGCCTGCTGGTCAGCGTTGACGACCACGGCCTGAAAGTCCCGAAAGGCGACCGCTCCGGTACCGTGATCGAGCCGTGGCTGACCGACCAGTGGTACGTGTCGACCAAGCCGTTGGCTGAGCCGGCCATTGCTGCCGTGGAAGACGGCCGTATCCAGTTCGTGCCCAAGCAGTACGAAAACATGTACTTCTCGTGGATGCGCGACATCCAGGATTGGTGCATCAGCCGTCAGCTGTGGTGGGGCCACCGCATCCCGGCCTGGTACGACGAGTCGGGCAAGGTCTATGTCGGCCGCGACGAAGCCGAAGTGCGTGCCAAGCACAACCTGGGGGCTGACGTTGCGCTGCAACAGGACAACGACGTGCTGGACACCTGGTTCAGCTCGGGCCTGTGGACCTTCTCGACCCTGGGCTGGCCGCAGCAGACCGAATTCCTGAAGAAATTCCACTCCACCGACGTGCTGGTCACCGGCTTCGACATCATTTTCTTCTGGGTTGCCCGGATGATCATGCTCACCATGCATTTGGTGAAGAACGAGGACGGCACGCCGCAGGTACCGTTCAAGACCGTGTACGTGCACGGCCTGGTGCGTGATGGCCAGGGCCAGAAGATGTCCAAGTCCAAGGGCAACGTCCTGGACCCGCTGGACATCATCGACGGCATCGACCTGGAAACCCTGGTGCAGAAACGCACCTCGGGCCTGATGCAGCCGAAACTGGCGAAGAAGATCGAGAAGCAGACCCGCGACGAATTCGCCGACGGCATCGCCAGCTACGGCACCGATGCCCTGCGCTTCACCTTCTGCTCGCTGGCGTCCACCGGTCGCGACATCAAGTTCGACATGGGTCGCGTCGAAGGCTATCGCAACTTCTGCAACAAGATCTGGAACGCCGCGCGCTACGTGCTGGACAAGGGCGAAGACTGTGGCCAGAACGGCGAAGCCTATGAGCTGAGCCTGGCTGACCGCTGGATCATCTCGCAGCTGCAGCGCACTGAAGCCGAAGTGACCCGCCAACTCGACCAGTTCCGTTTCGACCTGGCCGCACAAGCCTTGTACGAGTTCATCTGGAACCAGTATTGCGACTGGTACCTGGAACTGTCCAAGCCAGTGCTGTGGGACGAAAACGCGCCGGTCGAACGCCAGCGCGGCACCCGTCGCACCCTGGTACGCGTATTGGAAGTGGCGCTGCGCCTGGCGCACCCGTTCATGCCGTTCATCACTGAAGAAATCTGGCAGCGCATCGCGCCGCTGGCCGGCATCGACGGCAAGACCATCATGCTGCAGCCTTGGCCGGTGGCCAATGAAGCACGCATCGATGAAGCCGCCGAAAGCGACATCGAGTGGCTCAAGACCCTGATGCTCGGCACGCGCAACATCCGCGCCGAAATGAACATCGGTCCGGGCAAGCCACTGGCCGTGTTCGTCAAGAACGCCAGCGCCGAAGACCAGCGTCGCCTCACCGAGAACGACGCTCTGCTCAAGAAGCTGGCGAAGCTGGAGTCGATCACCGTATTGGCCGACGGCGCCGAAGCACCACTGTCCGCCACCGCGCTGGTGGGCGACATGGAAGTGCTGGTACCGATGGCCGGCCTGATCGACAAAGGTGCGGAACTCGCACGTCTCGACAAGGAAATCCTGCGCCTGCAAGGCGAAGTGCAGCGGGTGGGCGGCAAGCTGTCCAACGCGGCATTCGTCGACAAGGCGCCGGCCGAAGTGATCGAGAAGGAACGCGCCAAGCTGGCCGAGGCTGAACAGGCCCTGGGCAAGCTGGCGGAGCAACATGCGCGGATTTCCAGCCTGTAAGGGTGCGAACCGTGTAAAAAAAAGGGACCTTCGGGTCCCTTTTTTTTGCCTTGAAAATCCAATCAATGTAGGCGCTGGCTTGCCGGCGATAGCATCACCTGGGTATGGCGGATGGACAGAGTCGCCAACATCGCCGGCAAGCCAGCGCCCAGATTTGAACGAGTTGGCCTCAGGATGTGTGACAATGCCCACCACTTTGAGCCAACACCAGAATCAACATGACCGCCCCCAGCACGCCAAAACCTCCGCGCAAGAAGCCTAAAACCGCCACCCCGGCCAAGCCCGTGGTACCGCGCAAAGAGGCCACCCTGCACCCGCGCAACCGCCACACAGGCCGTTACGACTTCCCGGCGCTGATCAAGACCACGCCGGAACTGGCGCAATTCGTGATCATCAACCCGTACGGCAAGGAAAGTATCGACTTCGCCAGCCCGGACGCGGTGCGAGTTTTCAACCGCGCGCTGCTGAAAAGCTTCTATGGCATCCAGCACTGGGACATCCCGGCCGATTACCTGTGCCCACCGGTGCCGGGGCGTGCCGACTACGTGCACTTCCTCGCCGACCTGCTGGCCAGCGGCAATGACGGCAAGATCCCGCGCGGTTCGATCGTCAAGGTGCTGGACATCGGCATGGGCGCCAACTGCGTCTACCCGCTGATTGGCTACATGGAGTACCGCTGGAACTTCCTCGGCTCGGAGGTCGACCCTACCGCCGTGGCCGCCGCCAAGGCCATCGTGCAGTCCAACGACCTGAGCAAGGTCATCCAGCTGCGCCAGCAAACCAACCCCAAGCAGATCCTGCTGAACCTGCTGGAGCCGGGTGAGCGCTTTGACCTGACCATGTGTAACCCGCCGTTCCACGCGTCCATGGACGAAGCCACCAAGGGCAGTGAGCGCAAGTGGCGCGCCCTGGGCAAGGCGGATCCCAAGCGGAAGTTGCCGGTGCTGAACTTCGGCGGCCAATCGGCCGAGTTGTGGTGTGAAGGCGGCGAGGCGCGGTTTGTGACGCAACTGATTGCCGAGAGTGCGCATTTTGCCCACAAGGTGTTGTGGTTCAGCACATTGGTGTCAAAAGCGTCAAATTTGCCCGCGATCGAGACAGCCCTGAAAAAGGCTGGCGTGCTGGAAAGCCAGGTGGTGGAAATGTCCCAGGGGCAGAAGCAAAGCCGCTTCGTGGCCTGGACTTTCCAGACCAAGAACGAACAGCAGATCTGGCGCCAGCGCTGGGTTCGCTAGGACCGGCAACAAATCGCAGGCAACAAAAAACCGTGCCCGGATCGCTCCGGAGCACGGTTTTTTTTGCTGCGTCTTACTTGTTAACAGCGTCGGTCAGGCCTTTGGCCACAACCAGCTTGATAACTTTCTTGGCAGCGATTTCGATGGCAGCGCCAGTCGAAGGGTTACGGCCAGTACGGGCAGGACGCTCGGTCACTTTCAGTTTGCCAACGCCTGGCAGAGTGATTTCGCCGCCGTTTTCCAGCTGGTCAGCAACAACTTGGCTCAGTTGGTCCAGCAGAGCGCGCACGGTAGTTTTCGGTGCGTCTACTGCTTCAGCCAGGTCAGCGATCAGTTGGTCTTTAGTAATAGCCATTGTGGTGTTCCTTCCCTATCAAATTCATATGGATTGCAGAGTGCAGTGTCAGCCGTCGAGCCTGGCCGTCATGGCCTGGCACCCCCGGCTATAACCACGGAGATCGGGGTTATAGATGCTTGAAACGGGGATTGGTTCGACCTGACAGATGCTGAATGCACGCTTATCGCCGAGACTTGGCGTAAGACGGGGCAAAACTAGCACAGAGACGGGGAAATATCCGCTTCTACCTACCCATTTGGTCAGCTTTATCGCTCTAAACCGTGAAAAAAAGGCATATGCCCCGTCGGAGAGCCTGCAAAATGCCCTTCGACAGGTGTCTTGGCCAATGGGTGCGGTACACTGGGCGACTTTTCGGGGAGGCCAACCGCTCCCCGCTCAACCAGCCGAGAAGCCTATGCCGATCCGTCATTGCATCGTCCACCTGATCGACAAAAAACCCGACGGCACACCCGCAGTTCTCCACGCCCGCGACTCCGAACTCGCCGAGTCGGCCGCCATCGAGAACATGCTTGCCGACCTCAACGAGAGCTACAACGCCAAACAAGGCAAGGCCTGGGGTTTCTTCCATGCCGAGTCCGGCGCGCACCCGTTCAGCGGCTGGTTGAAGGAATATTTCGACGGTGGCCAGGATTTCACCACCTTCAGCCGCACCGCTGTCGAGCACCTGCAAAAGCTGATGGAGGAGTCCAACCTGTCCACCGGCGGCCACGTGCTGTTTGCCCACTACCAGCAAGGCATGACCGATTACCTGGCCATCGCCCTGCTGCACCACAGTGAAGGCGTGGCGGTGACCGACGAGCTGGACGTGACCCCCTCGCGCCACCTCGACCTGGGCCAGTTGCACCTGGCGGCGCGCATCAACGTCTCCGAGTGGCAGAACAACAAGCAGTCCAAGCAGTACATCTCGTTTATCAAGGGCAAGAACGGCAAGAAGGTCTCGGAGTACTTCCGCGACTTCATCGGCTGCCAGGAAGGTGTCGACGGCCCGGGCGAGACGCGCACCCTGCTCAAGGCCTTCAGCGACTTCGTCGAAAGCGAAGACTTGCCGGACGAGTCCGCCCGCGAGAAAACCAAGACCCTGGTCGATTACGCCAGCAGCCAGGCCAAGCTCGGCGAGCCGATGGGCCTTGAAGAATTATCGGGTTTGATCGATGAAGATCGGCCAAAGGCGTTTTACGACCACATCCGCAACAAGGACTACGGCCTGTCGCCGGAAATCCCGGCGGATAAGCGCACTCTCAACCAGTTCCGCCGTTTCACCGGACGCGCCGAGGGACTGTCCATCAGCTTTGAAGCGCACCTGCTGGGCGACAAGATCGAGTACGACGAAGCCGCTGGCACCTTGATCATCAAGGGCCTGCCAACGCAACTGACCGATCAGCTCAAGCGCCGTAACTGATGCTCGGCGGGGTTTTCAAGAAAGTCCTGCTGGTGTTGCTGGTGGTCGTGGTGATCCAGAACTGGGGCAAGATCGAGCGGGTGTTCAACCCTTCGCAGGTGGCGCCCGAACACCTGCGTGAGTCGGCGCAGGTGGTGCTCTACACCACCGAGTGGTGCGGCTACTGCAAGCAGATTCGCCGCTTCCTCGACCAGAAAGCCATTCCCTACCAGGCGTTTGATATCGAAAAGGACGCCCAGGCCCGCAAGGCGTATGAGGCGCTGGGCGGCGGCGGAATTCCGTTTGTGGCGGTGAACGGCACGCTGATCCGCGAGTACAGCCCCGAGAAAATCATGGCGGCGCTGACTCAGTAATCAGCGCACCACGATCATCCGGCCCAGCAGCTGGTGTTGTTCAAAGCCCAACACCGCCTGCAAGGCATTCAATACGGCTTGCGGGTCCTTGCTCGGGAAGCTGCCGCTGACGCGCTTGGCGCCCATCTCTTCGTTGAGCAACAGGATGCGGCCAGGGTAGTAGCGGCCCAGATCCTTGAGCACGTCCGCCAGCGGCGCCTTGTAATAGTTGAGCCAGCCGTCGCGCCACGCCAGGCGTGACTCGCTGTCGACCGCATGCAGGGGCTCTGCGATGCCATCGGCGTAGGCCACTTGCTGGCCTGCCGTCAGTATTTGCTGCTGGCCCTGCTTCGACGGCGTCACCCCAACCCGCCCCGACAACACCGTCACCTGGGCCCCCGCCGGTTGCAGGCGCACTTCAAACTGCGTGCCCAACACCCGCGCCTCGCCACTGCCCGCGCCCACGACAAACGACTCGCCGGTGTGGGTCACGCGGAAAAATCCTGCGCCTCGACGTAGCTGGATATGCCGCTCGCCGTGGCTGAAATCCACGGCGATGGCGCTGTCGGCATCCAGGGTGACCTGGGATTGATCAGCCAGGGTGACGGTCTTCACCTCGCCTGGCGCGGTCACGTAGTCCGCGCCGAAGTCATCGACCCAGCGCGAAGGCTGCCAGCCAGCGCCCATCGACACCATCACCAGCAAGCAGGCGGCCATGGCCAGGGCGCCGGACCAGCGCAGCACTCGCGAACGCGTCGGAGCGTTCATTGCATTCAGGTAGCCCTGCAGCGCCAGGGCGTCTTCGTCCGCCAGCTTGCGCGCTGGCACTTCGCTCAGTTCCCACAGGACCTGGGCCTGGGAATAGGCCTCGACGTGCGCGGGGTCGGCGCGCAGCCAGCGGCTGAACGTGGCCTGGTCGCCGCTGCTGGGCTGATCATGCAGCAGGCTCAGCCAGGCGAGAGCGGCCTGTTCCTGGTCGGGCGTGGGGCTGGCGTTCACGGTGCTTTCCCTGGCGTGCGTGGGGGTGAGGGTTCGCGAAGGCTGGCCTTGCAGGCTTCGAGGGCACGCATCATATGTTTTTCCACGGCACTTTGGGACAAGCCCATCGCCTTGGCGATCTGTGCGTATTTGCGGCCATGGATGCGGTTGAGCAGGAAGATCTGTCGGGTGCGCTCCGGCAAACTGCGCAGCGCGGCCTCGACATGGCGCAGGTCATTGCCCGCTTCCAGTGCAGCCTGGGGCTCGCAGCCCTGGTTATCCTGCTGTTCGGGCAACCAGCCCTCGCTGCTGCGCACCCGCGCGCCTTCGCTGCGCAAGTGGTCGATGGCGATATTGCCGGCGCAGCGCAACAGGTAGGTGCTGAGTTCTTCGACCTGCACCAGCGGCCGGCGCCAGAAACGCAGGAACAAGTCCTGCACCAGGTCGGCCGCTGTCGCACGGCAGCCGACGCGGCGGCTCACCAGGGCTTCCATCTGCGAACGCTGGGACAGGAACACTTGCAGAAAATGCGCACGCCCGCCCGCCGCTTCAGCGTGCTGGCTGTCCTGGGATTCGGGCGGCGTGCTGATCATCATGGCTGGGGCTCAGAGGGTGGCAAAGGCCGCGACGGGGCTGGCCAGCAGTCCGACACCCGCCAGGATCAAGGCCAGCCGTGGCCGATACGGCAACAACAGCACCAGCAGGAGTGCGCTGAGCATCAACACGGCGCACCACTCCACCAGGCCCTGGCCCCAACCGGCGATGCTGACGGCCGGCCAGATCGACACACTCAACAGCAACCAGCCGATCACCCGCAGCCCCACACGCCGACGCGCCGAAGGCTTGCTGTGGAGCAATTCGCCATGATGACGGTCGGTGGACAGGCACAAGGCAGTGAAACCGGCGTAGCACATCAACAGGGCGAGCAGCATCAGTTCGCCTCGCGCTTGAGGGTCATCGGGCGCGCACGTTCGGCCTTGGCCACGGGCGCAGTGCGGTGTTGCATCTTCCAGGCGGCCCAGGTCAGGAACACGCCGCTGGCCAGGCAAGTCAGGTCGAAACCGGCCATGGCCCAGTCGCCGGTGACCAGGGACACACCCAGGTGGCTGGACGTGGTCAGTGCGTTGAGCACAGGGATGGCGACAAACAGCAGCGCGCCAACACTCAACTGCTCGACCCAACCCTGACGGCCGCGACGCAGGATCGCGTGCAACAGACTCAAGCCCCAGGCGATGAAGAAGGTTTGTACTTCCCAGTCGGAGCGTTCGGCGAAGCTCACCGGCAACAGGCGATTGGCCCAGAAAAATGCCGCGATCGCGATCATCAGCCCGGACATGCTGGCCATGTTCAGCACTTCGACCAGGCGCAATTCAAACGGCATGACCGAGGCCTTTGCATGCTTGAGCTGGCGCTTGCCCAGCCAGATCACCAGCCCCGTGCCGATCATCGCCGTGCCCGCCAGGCCGCAGATAAAGTACAACCAGCGCAGCACCGGGCCGGCGAAATGACCCATGTGCAAACCGTAGAAACTGCCGCCGATCACCGCCGGCAGCGACTGCTCGCCGCTCACCCGCAGCAGCTCGCCGGTGCTGCCGTTGAACGACACGGTGCTGCCGAAATCATGGACCACGCGGTCGGAGCCGGCGCGGAACACATTCACCGACGCGTTGACATCACCGGGGTTATTCACCGCCAACCGCCCGACATGACCGCCCGCCCACTGCGCCCGCGCTTGCTCATACATCGGCACCAGCGGCAGCAGTTCGGCGGGCTGGCCCAGCGCGGGCGCATTGTTGGAGGCCGGGAACACCTCATTGAAAAAGGCACGGGTGTCATTGCCATAGGAGGCCAGGATCGGCGCCGGCATGACCAGGCTCATGAAAATCACCAGGCTGCTGTAGGTGATCATCAAGTGGAACGGCAGCACCAGCACCCCGACCGCATTGTGCCCGTCGAGCCAGGAGCGCTGGCCTTTGCGGGGGCGGAAGGTGAAGAAGTCCTTGAAGATTTTCTTGTGGGTGATGATGCCGGTGATCAACGCGACAAACATCACCATCGCGGCAATCGTCGACAGCCAGCGTCCCCAGGGATGAGGCATCTGCAGCTGGAAATGGAAACGATAGAAGAACTCGCCGCCCATGCTTTCGCGGGCCTGCACTGCCTGGCCGCTGACCGGGTCGAGGGTTTTCTGGATGAAGTTGCCACGCTTGCCGGGGTCGACCTTGTCTTGCCACATCACGGACAGGCCGGGGTCACGGCTGTCGGGCAAGGTGATGAACCAGCGCGCGGCGGACGGCGCCACCTGCTGCAGGTAGGTTTGCGCGACGCTCAGGCTGCGCGCATCGTCCAGCGGATGCGCCTGCACTTCAGGCTGCATCCAGTGGCTGATCTCATCCTTGAAATACGACAAGGTGCCGGTCAGGAAAATCGCGAACAGCAGCCAGCCAAAGATCAAGCCGGCCCAGGTGTGCAGCCAGGCCATGGCCTGGCGAAATCCCTCTTTCATGTGCGTGTCATCCAGAACCCCACACCCGCCAGGGTGGCAAACGCCGCACTCGGCAACATCACGCCGAACCAGGCGCGCGCGGCACTGCGACAGGCGAAACACCAGAGCACCGCCAGCAGATAGAACACAAATGAACTCATCATCCCGGTGATCACCGCATCGGCGCGGCTGGTGGGCATCCACAGCGCCAGGCAGATACTGGCGAGCGAAGCCATCAGGTAGCCGCCGACCACGGCAGCCAGCACGCGGGAGGTCACGGCAAGACGATAAGAGACAGGCAGCGAGGTTTTGCTTTTCATGCGGGAGGCGCCAGGTTCATCAGCGCGCAATATTAATGATAAATATTCTCATAAGCAAAACAGAACGGATGAATCACCTGCCCAGGCCGATTGCCGAAGCCGGTCTCGCGCCCTACAATGCGAACAATTCTTGTTCTCTAAAGTACATGGGTGCTTGTGGAGTGTCTTCGTTGAGCCCGTCCCACACCGTCGAAGTGTTGTACCACGACCATCACCACTGGCTCACCGGCTGGTTGCGACGCAAGCTCGGCTGCCCGGAAAGTGCCGCCGACCTGGCACAAGACACGTTCATCCGCGTGCTGACCGCCCGGGAAGCCCCCACGCTGATCGAACCGCGCGCATTCCTCACCACCGTCGCCAAGCGCGTGCTGTTCAATTTCTACCGCCGCCAGGACCTCGAGCGCGCCTACCTCGATGCACTGGCGCAAATGCCTGAGCACGTGGCGCCGTCGGAAGAAGAACGCGCGATCATCCTGCAGACCCTGATTGAACTGGACCAATTGCTCGACGGCCTGCCCGTGCAGGTCAAGCGTGCATTCCTGCTGGCCCAGCTCGACGGCCTCACCTACGCACAAATTGGCGCGGAGCTGGGCATCTCCATCGCCACCGTCAAGCGCCACCTGAATAAAGCAGCGATGCGCTGCTACTTCGCCCTATGAACTTCTCGACCCAGGTTGCCGAACAAGCCGTGCATTGGCTGATGGAAATGCAGCAAGGCGCACTCAACCCGCGCCAGCAGGCGGCCTGGCAGCATTGGCTGAATGCCCACAGCGAACACCAGCGCGCCTGGGACCATATCCAGCGCGTCAACCAGCGCCTGCGCGGCATGCCCTCGCCACTGGCGCACGCGGCGTTGAACGCGCCGACGTCCACCAGCCGGCGCCAGGCACTGAAGTTGCTGTTGATCCTGGGGGCCGGCTCGGCGGCGGCCTGGAGTCTGCGCCAGCAACATATCCTGCCACCGCTGACGGCCGATTACCGCAGCCCCGTCGGCCAGCGGCGCAAGGTGCAATTGGCCGATGGCAGTCAGTTGCAGCTCAATACCGGCAGCGCGGTGGATGTACATTTCGATGGCCAGCAACGGCTGATCCGCCTGCTCGAAGGCGAGATCCTGCTGACGGGCATCGCCGGCGCGACACCGCTGCACGTGCTGACCGGCCAGGGCCTGCTCAGCAGCCAGGCAGCGCGCCTGAATGTGCGCCAGTTCAACGACCACACCCAAGTGGCGGTCTTCAGCGGGCGTGTCGAGGTGATGCCCAACCACTACAGCGGCCTGCCGCTGACGGTCGAGGCCGCGCGCCAGGTCAACTTTACCCGCAAGGGTTGGGACACCCCGCGCGCCACCGACGCCAACAGCGGCGCCTGGGCCGATGGCATGCTGATGGCCGCGCACATGCGCCTGGAGGACTTCCTCGCCGAACTGGGCCGCTACCGCCGTGGCCAGCTCAACTGTGACCCGCAAGTCGCCAATTTGCTGATTTCCGGCAGCTACCCGCTGGACGACAGCGAGCGCATTCTCGACCTGCTCGAAGTCAGCCTGCCGGTGAAAGTGCGGCGCTTTACCCGCTACTGGGTGACCGTGCAGGCACGCGCCTGAAATTATTTTCAATCCCTGTGAGCCGTTTTCCACACCTCGCGTGACAGAGAAGGAAAGCCACCTTGATCCTTCCTTCTCAGGACCGCTCTTCATGCCCCAGCAACCCACCCTTCTCGCCCGCACCCTGCGCCAACTCCTGCTCGGCGCCAGCCTCGGCCTGACCGTGCTGCCACCGGCAATGGCCGCTGACGCCAAGCCCTACCACATCGCCCCGGCGTCGCTGGAAGCCGCACTAAACCAGTTTGGTCGCGAAGCCGGCGTGCTGATTTCCTTCGGTTCCGAAGTCACGGCGGGCATGCAGAGTCGCGGGTTGTCGGGCAATTACGGCGCCGCTGACGGCCTGCAGAAACTTCTCGAAGGCACCGGCCTGCAAGCGCGTGCCGAAGGCGACAATGCCTACAGCCTGCAACCGGCCAACGCCCCGGCCAGCATTGAACTGGGCACCTCCAGCGTGGTGGGCGACTGGCTCGGCGATGCAGCGCAGACCAACGTATTCGAACACCCCGGCGCCCGCGACGTGATCCGTCGCGAAGAATTCGAACGCCAGGGCGCGACCCAGGCCCGTGATGTGCTCAACCGTATTCCCGGCGTCAACGCTCCGGAAAACAACGGCACCGGCAGCCATGACATGGCGCTGAACTTCGGCATTCGTGGCCTCAACCCGCGCCTGGCCTCACGTTCGACCGTGCTGATGGACGGCATCCCGGTGCCATTCGCGCCGTATGGCCAGCCGCAACTGTCGTTTGCACCGATCAGCATGGGCAACATGGACGCGGTGGACGTGGTGCGCGGCGGCGGCGCCGTGCGCTATGGCCCGCAGAACGTCGGCGGCGTGGTCAACTTCGTGACCCGCGCGATTCCCGACGCGCCAACCGTCAAAGGCGGCCTGCAGACTGAAACCAGCCCGTCCTCCAGCCACGACGGGTTCAAGACCACCGGCAATTTGCTCGCCGGCGGCACTGCCGACAACGGCCTCGGCGGCGCGATCCTGTACTCTGGGACCCGTGGCGGCGACTGGCGCGAAAACAGCAATACGCGCATTGACGACCTCATTCTCAAAGGCAAATACCAGCTCGACGACGCCAACAGCTTCAACGCCATGGCGCAATACTACGAAGGCCAGGCCGATATGCCTGGGGGGTTGAACGTCAAGGACTACAAGGCCGACCCGTACCAATCCACCCGTCCCTACGACAAGTTCTGGGGCCGGCGCACCATGTTCAACGCCGGCTACCGCTACCAGGAAGATCGCCGCGAATTCACCGCCAACACTTTCTTCACCACCACCTTGCGCAACGGCTACCTGGACCAGGGCAACTTCCTCTCGCTGTCGCCACGCGAATACTGGGTGCGCGGCCTCGAAACGCGCTTCGCCCAAGGCTTCGACCTCGGCCCGACCAGCCACGAAGTGGGCATCGGCTACCGCTACATCAACGAAGCCGGCCACGAACTGCGCTACCGCACACCGATCGCCGCCAACCAGCAGATCCCCACCACCGACAGCCGCAACGACCGGGACACCCGCGGCAGCACCGAGGCCAATGCACTGTTCCTCGATGACCGGATTGATATCGGCAAGTGGACCATCACCCCGGGCGTGCGCTACGAAATGATCAAGTCCGAGCAGACCGACCACATCAACAACCTGAACTACAAAGGTGACTACAACACCGCACTGCCGGCGTTGAACGTGCTCTATCACCTCACCGACAGCTGGAACCTGTACGCCAACACCGAAGGTTCGTTCGGCAGCGTGCAATACAGCCAGATGGCCAAGCGCGTGCCCAAGGGCGAAGTGCAACCGGAAAAGGCCCGCACCTGGGAACTCGGTACCCGCTACGACGACGGCACCTTGCGTGCAGAGATCGGCGCGTTCCTGATCAACTTCGACAACCAGTACGAAAGCAACCAGACCGATGACTCGGTGATCGCCCGTGGCGAAACCCGCCACCAGGGCATCGAGACCAGCGTCAACTATGCACTCGACGGCCTGAGCCCGGCGCTGGCGGGGTTTGATGTGTACGCCACCTATGCCTATGTCGACGCCACCATCCGCGAAGACGGCCCGAACAAAGGCAACCGCGTGCCCTTCTCGTCCAAGCACAAAGGCACCCTCGGCGTGGGCTACACCGAAGGCCGCTGGAAGCTCAACCTGGACAGCAGCTTCCAGAGCAGCCAGTTCGCCGACAACGCCAACACCGAGGCCGAAAGCGCCAACGGTGCTACCGGTCGCATCCCCGGCTACATGCTGTTCAGCAGCCGCGCGGCGTATGACTTCGGCCCGCAACTATCGGACTTGAACGTGGCCGTCGGGGTAAAAAACATCTTCAACACCCAGTACTTCACCCGTTCGTTCGACGACAACAACAAGGGCAAGTATGTCGGCGAGCCGCGTACGGTATACGTGCAAACGTCTATCGCGTTCTGACTGCCGCCAGAGAGCAAAGCCCACGCGGGCCTCCCGTGGCAAGCAGGCTTACTGTGGAGAGCATGCTTCCTGTGGTGAGAAGGCTTCCTGTGGTGAGAAGGCTTCCTGTGGCGAGCGGGCTTGCCCCGCGTTGGGTTGCGAAGCAACCCCAAAAAGCCCTGACATCTAACTCCCCGCCAAACAACTAGGCGTCGCAGCAACCAAGGCATCAATGGCACAACGCGTCTTGGCAGGCATATGCGCCGCCGTCGGCCAAATCACATGGATGGGCGCAGGCTGGTCGCGGTAGCTCGGCAAAACCGCCTCCAGTTGCCCACGCAAAACATAGTGGGCAATCAACCAACTCGGCAACCAGGCCAGGCCCACCCCCGCGATCGCGGCATCGGCCACGGCCTGGAGGTCGTCCATCATCAACGGCGAGGCCACCCGCGCACGGTGCGCGCGCCCTTGCGCATCCTTCAACTCCCATTCCAGGCGTGGAGCACTGCAGCGGTAGGCAATACCGCGATGCCCCGCCAAATCCTCGATGCACTCGATCCGGCCGCTGCGCTGCAAATACGCAGATGACGCCGCCAGGCCGATGGCCTGTTCGCCCAGGCGGCGAGCACTCAAGCGATCAGTGTCGGGCAGCGGGCCAATACGCACCGCCAGGTCAAAACCCTCCTGCGCCACATCGATCAGCCGATCCGAGAACGAAATCTCGATCTCCAGCTCAGCAAACCGGTCCATCAACCGCCACAGCGCAGGCGCGGCATAGTGGTGCCCGAACGCCAGCGGCAGGCTCGCGCGCAGGCGTCCGCGTGGCTGCTGCCGACCGCTCTCCAGCACCGACTCGGCGGCCTCCAGCTCCGCCAGCGCGCGCAGACAATGCTCGTAATAGGCCTGGCCGTCCTCGGTCAACCGCTGGCGGCGCGTGGAACGCTGCAGCAAACAGGTGCCCAGGCGCGCCTCCAATCGCGCCAGCCCTTTGCCGACCGCAGAGCGCGTGAGGTTAAGCCGCTCGGCGGCTTCGGTCAGGTTGCCGCTTTCGACGATCTGTAAAAACAGCTCGACGCCATCAAAACGCGGAGTGGCCATGATTCGATTGTCGCTCTTGATTCCCTGATAAGAAGAAAACTTATCACGAATAAAGAAACAGATTCCCCTGAAAATAACCCGATTGCCATCGACAGGAGAATCCCATGCCACCCGCCGCTACGTTATCCGCCGCCACGCCTGCGCTTACCGCCAGGAACGGCCTGGCCCTCACCGCCGTGTGCCTCGTCGCCCTCATGTTCGGCCTGGAGATTTCCAGTGTGCCCGTCATCCTCCCGACGCTTGAACGAGAGCTGGGCACCGGCTTTCAGGATGCTCAGTGGATCATGAATGCCTACACCCTGGCCTGCACCAGTGTGCTGATGGCGGCGGGCACGCTGGCCGACCGCTTCGGGCGGCGGCGCATGCTGGTGCTGTGTCTATGGGTGTTCGGCCTGGCATCGCTGGCCTGTGGATTGGCCGATCATGCGCCGACACTGATCGCGGCACGTTTCGTACAAGGCGTGGGCGCCGGGGCGATGATGATCTGCCAGTTCGCGATTCTTTCGCACCTGTTCCGCGAGCCGGCGGCACGGGCGCGGGCGTTTGCGATATGGGGCGTGATTGCCGGCATCGGCCTGGGTTTCGGGCCGATGGTGGGCGCGTTGATCCTGGCGATCGCGGATTGGCGCTGGGTCTTCCTCGTGCATGTGCCTCTGACGTTGTTCACCCTGGCGCTGCTGCACATCAGCGTGCAGGAATCCCGCGATCCGGCGGCCCATCGGCTGGACATCGCCGGCATGCTCACGTTGACGCTGTCGGTCTTTGCGCTGGTGTACTTCATTACCCAGGGCACCGAGCAAGGCTTCGGCACGGCGGCCATGCTCGGCTGGGCCGGGTTGGCGATCGGCGGGTTACTGCTGTTCATCGTGGTCGAGCGCCGCAGTGCGCAGCCGATGTTCGATTTCTCGGTGTTTCGAATCCAGCGTTTCAACGGCGCGCTGATGGGCTCCATCGGCATGAACTTCAGCTTCTGGCCGTTCATGATCTACCTGCCGCTCTACTTCCAGGCCGGCCTCGGCTACGACACCTTGACCACCGGCGGCGCCCTGCTCGCCTACACCTTGCCCACCTTGCTGGTGCCGCCGCTCGCCGAACGCCTGGCGCTGCGCTACGGTGCCGAGCGCATTATCCCGCTGGGGTTGGGCCTGATGGGCGCAGGCTTCCTGGCCATGGCCACCGCGAATGGAACCGGGCATCCGAGCCTCTCCTGGATGCTGGCCAGTTGTGTGATCGCCGGCGTGGGCCTGGCGTTGACCAACTCACCAACCACCAACACCACCACTGGCGCAGTCTCGGCTGATCGCGCGGGCATGGCCTCGGGCATCGACCTGAGTGCACGCCTGATTACCTTGGCACTCAACATCGCGTTGATGGGACTGGTGCTGTTGTTGGGGATCAGCCATTACCTGGCCGAAGTACTGCCCGCCACCACGGCCTCACAGTGGCCGGCCCTCAGCCAGGAGATTGCGGCAGGCAAACTGGAAGTGCCTGGGCTGGCAGTCTCCCAGGCACAGGCGGGGCTGCGCCAAGGGGCCGGATGGGCGATGCTTTTTGCCGGCTTGGGGGCTGGCGTCCTGGCACTGCTCAGCGGGTATTTCTTCCGACGCGGCCGCTAAACGAAAACGGGCCTGCATGTGCAGGCCCGTTTCAGTCGGAGGGTAAAAACCTTCAGCGATCAGCTGTTAAACACGGCACGTTCTTTTTCCAGAAACTCCTGTTCAAGCTCATCTTCATTCACTTTGGTGTCCGACAGACTTTTCCCGGCAGCGCGTGGCTTGCCTTGCAGTTTGCCGAATAAATGTTCCAACGCATGGTCCAGCTTGGTCGCAGCGCCGTCGATCGCCTGCTCCAAGGTATCGGCCTTGTGCAGCACCGACAGCGGTTGATGGCCTTTTGGCCGCGCTTCCAGGCGGCAACTCAGATCGTGGGGACCGGGCTTGTCGCCGTTCTCATCCCGCAGGTAGACCTCGACACGGGTCAGGTCTTCTTCATAACGTTCGAGCGTGCTTTCAATGGTATTACGTACCCACTCCTCCAGTCGGATGCTGCTTTCAATATGGTTATCGCTATTGACTTGGATTTGCATAGTTCTTCCCTTATTTCAGCTAGCTCGCGAGAGGTCACAACTGCAACACCGGTGTGGTGAAACCATGACCTCTTGATTACACAATTGAGCAGTCAGCAGAACAATTCAACCCCTTTGCAAAGATAAATCACACATTACAAATTAACTCTGACTACGAGCAAAAACGCTGGTAGGGTGGGGAGTTAGTTACATCTTCTTACGCCCGACAATCCTCACAATTGCCCCTCTCCCAACGGGTGCAAGCTGCGAAAAATCCCTGCTTCCTCCACCAGCCAATCATGCACTGCCCGCACGCCCGGATGGCTCAGCGCGCCCGGTGCATACAGCAGAACGTAGCGTTTATGGTTGGGCACGGCCAGGCCGAACGGCACGATCAAGGTGCCGCGCTCCAACTCATCGTTGAGCAAGGTGCGCCGCGCGATGGCCACGCCCATGCCGGCGATGGCGGCCTCGATGGTCAGGTGATTGCGGTTGAACGTGTGCCCGCGCCGTACGTCGGCGTGGTGATAGCCGATGGCATTCAGGTAAAACTCCCACTCGGCGTACTCATAACTCCCACGCCACGCGGTAATGTCATGCAGCAATGGGAAATGCACCAGGTCAGCCGGCCCATGCAACGGCGGACGGCCGCGCAGCAGGCTGGGCGCGCACACCGGGAAAATCTGTTCATCCAGCAAGGCTGTGGATAACAGGCCGGGGTAGCTACCGTCGTTCAGGTCGATCGCCAGGTCGAAGTCGCCCTCGTGCAGCGCAATGCTGCTGTCTTCGGCAACCATGCGCAGCTGAATATCCGGGAACCGCTGCTGCAGGCGGGGCAAGCGCGGCGTCAGCCATTTGCCCAGAAACGAGGGGATCGAACGCAGGCGCAAGGTGCCGCTGATCATCCCTGCATCCAGGCGCTGCAACTCGGCATCAATGCTGCCGTAGGCCTCCCCCACCGTGGTCGCCAGCCGCTGCCCCTCTGCGCTCAACTCCACGCCGCGCGCGCGCCGATGGAACAGGCGGAAACCCAGGCGCTCTTCCAACTGGCGAATCTGCTGGCTCACCGCCCCCGGCGTGATGTGCAGTTCCTCGGCGCAACGAGTGAACGACAAATGCCGCGCCGCGCAGGAAAAAACGTGCAACCAGACATACGTCTGGCCATGAAGGGGCCGGGTCATAGGGTTTAGTCCTGCTAAAGGGTGTCTTAGGATAATTCGTTGGTCAGTGCCGTTCCAGAGGCTCAGTATCGCGCCAATTGCGCTCGTCCTACAAAACATGGCAGCGATTTCTACTCCATTGCTTGTAAGGCTTTAGCATGGCTATCAGTGTTTTCGATCTATTCAAGGTGGGCATCGGCCCATCCAGTTCCCATACCGTCGGCCCGATGCGCGCAGCGGCGACGTTTGCCCAAGCCCTCATCGACCAACAGCTACTCAGCGAAACCCGTCGCGTCGAAGTGCGCTTGTACGGCTCGCTGTCGGCGACCGGCGTGGGCCACGCCACCGACCGCGCCTGCGTGATGGGGCTGATGGGCGAATGGCCAGACCAGATCGACCCCACCTCGATCAACGCCCGTATCCAGCAACTGCGCGAGAGCGGCCGGCTGCTGCTCGCCGGCCAGCAGGACATTGCCTTCAACTGGCACGGCGACCTGTTGCTGCTCGACGAAAGCCTGCCCTACCACCCCAACGCCATGTCCCTGCATGCCTACGGCGACAATGGCCTGCTGAGCGAACAAACCTATTACTCGGTGGGCGGCGGTTTCATCATCGAAGCGGCTGAAGCGGCTTCGGGCATTGCGCCGACCAGTGACGTGGAGTTGCCCTACGACTTTTCCAGCGCTGTCGAACTGCTGGCCCTGTGCAACCAGCACGGGCTGCGGGTTTCGGAACTGATGATGGCCAACGAGCGCGCGTGGCGCAGTGACGAGGAGATCCGCAGCGGACTGCTGCATATCTGGTCGGTGATGCGCGAATGCGTCGAGCAGGGTCTGCGCGATGAAGGCATCCTGCCCGGCGGCCTGGACGTGCCGCGCCGCGCTGCGAAATTGCACCGCAGCCTGCTGGAAATCGGTAAACCGAATGTGATCACTTCGACCTTGTCGGCGATGGAATGGGTCAACCTGTTCGCCCTCGCCGTCAACGAAGAAAACGCCGCCGGCGGGCGTATGGTTACCGCGCCGACCAATGGCGCGGCCGGCATCATCCCGGCGGTCTTGCATTACTACATGAAGTTCAACCCCGACGCGTCTGACGACGACGTAGTCAATTTCTTCCTGGCTGCGGCCGCCGTCGGCATCCTCTGCAAGAAAAACGCCTCGATCTCCGGCGCCGAAGTCGGCTGCCAGGGCGAGGTCGGCTCGGCCTGTGCCATGGCCGCCGCCGGTTTGGCCGATGTGCTGGGCGCCACGCCCGAGCAACTGGAAAACGCCGCCGAAATTGGCCTGGAGCACAACCTCGGCCTGACCTGCGACCCGGTCGGTGGCCTGGTACAGGTGCCGTGCATCGAGCGCAACGCCATCGCGGCAGTCAAGGCGATCAATGCCACGCAGATGGCCCTGCGCGGTGACGGCAAACACTTCATTTCCCTCGACCGGGTGATCCGCACCATGCGCGATACCGGCGCCGATATGCATGACAAATACAAAGAAACTTCACGGGGCGGCCTGGCCGTGAACTGGGTGGAGTGCTGAGGAGCATTCCCTGACCGCCCCAACGTGAGCCCGCGCAAAAATAATAACGAGGCAATAACGATGACCGATGTACGTACACCTGCTGCCGAAAATCCCGCTGTAGACCTGACGACCCCCGTTACAAAAGGCTGGAACAAACACGACACCACCTGGATGCTTGGCCTCTACGGCACCGCCATCGGGGCGGGCACCCTGTTCCTGCCGATCAACGCCGGCGTCGGTGGTTTCTGGCCGCTGATCGTGCTGGCACTGCTGGCCTTCCCGATGACCTTCTTCGCCCACCGTGGGCTGACGCGCTTTGTGCTGTCGGGCAAATCCGGTGACATCACAGAAGTCGTCGAAGAACATTTCGGCGTGGGTGCGGGCAAGCTGATCACCCTGCTGTATTTCTTCGCGATCTTCCCGATCCTGCTGGTGTACAGCGTGGCGCTGACCAACACCCTCGGCAGCTTCATGGAACATCAACTGCACATGGCGCCGCCGCCCCGGGCGATCCTGTCGCTGGTGCTGATCCTCGGCCTGATGGCCATCGTACGCTGCGGCCAGGGTGTGATCGTCAAGGCCATGAGCGTGCTGGTCTACCCGTTCGTCGCCGCCCTGCTGTTGCTGGCGGTGAGCCTGATCCCCAACTGGAACGGTGCATTCTTCGCCTCAGCGGGCGACGGCATGCCGCTGCCGATGTTCTTCAAGACCCTGTGGCTGGCAATCCCGGTGATGGTGTTTTCGTTCAACCATTCGCCGATCATCTCCGCCTTTGCCGTCGACCAGAAACGCGTGTACGGCGCGCAGGCCGAGCGCAAGAGCAGCGGCATCCTGGCCACAGCCCACGGCATGATGGTGCTGACCGTGATGTTCTTCTGCTTCAGTTGCGTGCTGGCGCTGTCGCCGGCTGACCTGGCGGCGGCCAAGGCCCAGAACATCTCGATCCTGTCGTACCTGGCCAACCACTTCCAGACGCCGGTCATTGCCTATGCCGCGCCATTGATCGCGCTGGTAGCGATTACCAAATCCTTCCTGGGCCACTACATCGGCGCCAGCGAAGGCTTCCAGGGGTTGATCGTCAAATCCCTGCGCGGGCGCAACCGTTCGATGTCGTCCAAAGGCCTGGAGCGCTGCACCGCGCTGTTCATGGTGCTGACCTGCTGGGCCGTGGCGACGTTCAACCCCAGCATCCTCGGCATGATCGAGACGCTCGGCGGGCCGATCATCGCGTGCCTGCTGTTCCTGATGCCGATGTACGCGATCCGCCGCGTGCCATCCCTGCGCCAGTATTCGGGCCAGCTGTCGAACGTGTTTGTGGTGGTGATCGGGCTGATTGCGCTGTCTGCGATCGTTTTCTCGGTACTGCCCTGAAATAGCCCACAGACCTGAAGATCAACCCAAGATAAATGTGGGAGCGGGCTTGCTCGCGAATGCAGTCTTTCAGCTAATAAATACTCAGCTAAAGGACCGAATTCGCGGGCAAGCCCGCTCCCACATTCAGGCCCCATAGCCTGGGAAGTCGCTGTACGGCACGCCCCTTGCTGTACAGCTTATGAGGCAAACGGAATTTGTACACCCTCAGCGACGGAGTGGCCGGTGGTCAGGCAATGCGAACTAATCCAGACACCGGTCGTCAATGACTGCATGTTCTTATCAGGCGGTAACGCACCATGGACAATCCTTTTCAGATCATCACCGACACTTTCACCCCCCAGTACCGCGTCAACCTGAGCATCCAGCGGCTGGATGGCAGCATCATGCTCACCCTCTCGGATGACACCGGCGTCGTCGCCAAGCGCATGATCAGCGCCGAACAGCGCAACGACCCGCAACGCCTCAAACGCCTGGTGCAAAGCATCCAATTCGGAATTGCCATCGAGCAGGGCCACAGCGCCATGGAAATCCTCGCGGTGATGACCGACGGCGACAGCCACAAACTGTTGCAGCGGCCACCGACCCGCGCCCTGCCCTTCAGCGTCGGGCTTTAAAGCTCGCCCTTCTCGGTTTCCAGGCTCGTCTCGCCCTTGCGACGCGGGCTTTCGACCTTCACCGACGGGAAGGCCGACGAGGCATAGCGCACCACCAGAATCGCGAACGCCAACAGCAGAATCCCACCGCACAGGTAGATGATGCCGATATCGGGCGGGTTGTGGTGCGACACGTTGGAAATCAGCAGGCGCGTCAGCGCGGTGATCGCCACGTAGATCAGGAAGCGCACCGGCATGTGGTTGGTCTTGAAGTAGATCCCGACCATCGCCCCCAATTCCAGGTAGATGAACAACAGCAAGATGTCATCGATCTTGATGTGCCCGGTTTCCAGCATCCCCAGAAACTCCATCACCGCTGCCCAGGCGGTCACTGCACCAATGGCGAACAGCGCCAGGTAGTGGAATGACTCGACAAACAGATTGCCCAGGGACTCAGCCAGCCCATGGACGTTCTGGCGCAGCTTTTCGGCCCAGTTGATTTTCACGATGATGCTTCCTTAGGTCGACTCGACCGGATAATGCGGGTTGGACGTGACGGTTGTTCTGCATGCAGAAAAAAGGCCAGAGGCAGGTATAAGATGATGGCGGGGTGACATGAGGCACGCTCAACCTGTATTTACGGGCTAGATTAAAAAACTGCTACCCAAACCCCGTGGTTTGGCTTACCCTTTTCGCTGTATATAAATACAGTAGTCGCAAAAGACAACTATCGTGAAGGCATGTGAGGTGGTGAATGGCCGTCGAAGTGGTATACCGCAGCAGCCGAGATCTGGAGCGTTTGTTCATGGATAAAGCCGAAGCTGACCGTCATGACAAGATGCTTGAACTCGCTGAGTTGCTGGCAGAAGTGTTGCAAAAAGCCGTGCCGTCGCTGAGCGAGCAGCAGGTTGAAGAAGCCGGGATCTACATGGCGAAGAACCGCGATGTATTTGCCAAGGCGTTCAAGAGCCAACCGGACGCGCTGTCCGAATTGCTCAACGCGCCGGCGGAATAAAGCCCGAATTGAACAGGCCCTGAATCATGGATTCAGGGCCTTTTTAATACCCGGCCTATTTGTACAGCAGGCGCTCGGCCAGCTCATCCGCGACCCGTGCAGGCGAGCGTTTTTCGGCCTGGGCGTGGGCGAAGATTTCGGTAAGGCGCGTGCCGATGTTGGACAGGTGCGCGGTGATGGTCGGCAACTCGGCGCCGCCGTGCTTGAGAGCGACGTAGATCAGGCCGCCGGAGTTGATCACGTAGTCCGGGGCGTAGAGGATGCCGCGCCCTTCCAGTTGGTCGGCCACTTGCAGGTTGGTGAGTTGCGCACTGGCGGAGCCGGCCACGGCGGCGCAGCGCAGTTGGCCAACGCTGTGCCGATTGAACACCGCCCCCACACCGCACGGCGCAAGGATGTCGCAGGGTGTGCTGAGCAAGGCGTCATTCGCGATAGGATGCGCACCCAATTGCTCCATGGCCAGTTGCACCTTGCCATGGTCGATGTCGCTGACCAGCAGTTCGGCGCCGGCGGCGTGCAGCTGTTCGGCCAGGGCATAACCCACATTGCCCAGGCCCTGCACCGCTACGCGCAGGCCTTCGAGGTTGTCGCTGCCCAGGCGGGCCATGGCGGTGGTGCGGATGCCGGTGAATACACCCATGGCGGCATGCGGAGCCGGGTCACCTGCCGCCGTGGTGCTGGTGACGAAGCGCGTGTGTTGGGCGATGCAATCCATGTCGGCGACTGACGTGCCGCTGTCAATCGAGGTGATGAAGCGGCCGTCGAGTTTTTCGATGCAACGGCCAAAGGCTTCAAACAAGGCGGCGCGGCTTTCCACGTGCACGGGGCGGATGATTACCGCCGTCCCGCCACCCACCGCCAGCCCGGCCAGGGCAGCCTTGTAGCTCATGCCCTGGGCCAGGCGCGCGGCATCGGCCACGGCGCTTTCGTCGTCGGGGTAGGCAAGGTAGCGACAGCCGCCCAGGGCAGGGCCCAGGCGGCTGTTGTGAATGGCTATGACCGCCTTCAACCCCGTCACCGGGTCAATGCTCAGGTGCAGCGATTCAAGGCGGGTGCTGTGCATGAGAGCAAACATCGTCGAGCTCCCGAATCACTCTTTGTAGTCGCCAAGTATAGGCGTGCGGCAGAAAACTGCCGAAGTACGCTGGAATAAGCCGCCCGGTTTTACGGGGCTTGCGACATAAGCACGGAGGATATTTTCTAAGCCACTGGACGAAAATTCCCAGCAAGGCTAAAACGGGAGGGCATCCGCCGGAGAATGCAATGAACCCCCGCAAAGCCTTTTTCGCCTGCCTGGAACGTTCACCCCCTGCGCTGTTTGAAGCCGCGCTGTGGATTGCTGCCGAGCATGACCCGGCGGTGCAGCCGTTGGTGATCCTCCAGGAGCTGGGGTTGCTGCAACAACAGGTGAGCCTGGGCATGCCAATGTTGCCGGCCGATGAACTGGGTCAACCACTGCTGCGGCGAATGAATGACCTCGGATTCGCCCAGGATGACTTCACCCCCCTGCGCCCCGCCGCCGCCCTGCTGGACAAGGTCCTGCAGCGCAAGCGCGGACAGCCGCTGGCCATGGGGTTGATTGCAATGGAGCTGGCGCGACGCCTGGACATCCCCATGGTCGGCGTCAACTTTCCGGGCCACTTCCTGCTGCGCGTGCCCGGCGCCGATCACCTGCTCGACCCTTGCGGCGGTCGGCGCCTGTACCCCAATGATTGCCGCGAACTGTTGCAACGCCAATACGGCCCCAACCTCAAGTTGCAGGCCGACCATCTGCACACCGCCGGACCGCGCTCGATCCTGCAGCGCCTGTCGCGCAACCTGCGCCAGCTGCACCTTTCCAATGACAACCCGTTGTCAGCCCTGATCGACGCCGAGCGCGTGCTGGAACTGGGCAATGCGAGTGCCGCCGACTACCTCGCCCGTGCCAGCCTGTATCAGCGCCTGGACTGCCCGAACGCCGAGCGCTTTGACCTGGAACACGCACTGCTGCTCAGTGAAGATCCGATCCAGCGCCTGCGCCTGACGGAGCGCCTGGGACACTTACCGCCGAATACAGTGGTGCATTGACGCTGCCGGATCCGTTGGTGGTGAGTTCTGGGTGCTGAGGCAGTGGCTATGGCAGTGACTGTGGCTATATCAATGACTGTGGCGAGCGGGCTTGTTGTGGCGAGCGGGCTTGCCCCGCGTTGGGCTGCGCAGCAGCCCCATCAAAAACCCATGCGGAGTGTCAGATATACCCCGGCGTCAGGTTTGGGGCGGCTTCGCCGCCCAACGCGGGGCAAGCCCGCTCGCCACCGTGACTCGCGCCTGGCCTCAAGGGGTCTTGAGAATATCGCCCGGCACCGGGCGTTCCGCCGACCCCACACCCGGCGAGCGCACCTGGATAATCAGTAATGCGGCAATCACCGCCGGAATCGCGCAGAAGAAAAAAATCTGCTGCACCGGAATCTGCATCGCCAGCAGCATGCTGCCAAACAGCGGCCCGAGGATCGAGCCAAACCGCCCCACGCCCAATGCCCAGCCGGTGCCCGTGGCGCGTACGTGCGCCGGGTAGAAGTTGCTGGCGAAGGCATTCAGGGTCAGTTGCCCACCGATGATGCAGAACCCGGCCGCGAACACGCAGGCCACCAGGTAACGCGGATTGTCGTGGTTCAAGCCCAGCAGCACAGTGCACACGGCTGCTGCCGCGAGTACGCCGGACAACAGCCGGACCTTGCTCTTCAACCGGTCGGCAAACCACGCCATGCCAATCGCGCCCAAGGTGCCGGCAAACAGGAACATCGAGGTCACCAGGTTGGCTTGCTTGAGGGCCAGGCCGCTTTCCAGCAACAGCGACGGCAACCAACTGATCATGAAGTACAGCAGGATCAGGCTGACGAAGAAGGTCGCCCAGATCAGCACGGTCGGACGCGCGTAGCCATTGCGAAACAACTCCACCACCGTCAGCTTACTGACTTGCTCTTGAGCGTTTTCCGCCGCGCTTGCCGGCGGGGCCTGCCAGCCGGGCAGCATGTGCGCGGTGACCTTCTGCAGCCGCGCATACGGCGGCGCATCACGCAGCAGGCGCGGCAGTGATTCCGGCAGCAGCCACACCAGGAAAGGAAACAGCAGCAACGGCGTGACACCGCCCGCCAGGAATACCGCCTGCCAGCCATACCCCTCGATAAAGCCCGCCGCCACAAACCCGCCCGCGGCGCCGCCGAACGAGAAACCGCACGCCGCCAGGGTCACCATCAGGGTGCGCAGGCGCGGCGGCGAATATTCCGACATCAAGGCCATGGCGCTGGGCATCGCCCCGCCCATGCCAATGCCGCAGATAAACCGCGCGGCCATCAGCGTCGTCAACGAGTTGGCGAACACCATCAGTACCGTGAGGCTGGCGTAGATCAGGACGCAGCCGAGCAGGATGCGCCGCACACCAAACCGATCCGCCAGGGGCGTCACCAGCAGCGAGCCGAGGGTCAGGCCCAACAGGTTGGCGCTGAACACCGGGCCGAAGGCGGCTTTTTCCAGGCCCCAATCCTTGGCCAGCGCAGGCACTACATAGCCCAGCACCTGGGCGTCGTAGCCATCGGTCACCAGCAGCAGCGCCAGCAACAGGAGGATCAACCACTGATAGCGCGACACCGGACGGGCGTCGAGTGCCGCGCGAAAGCTGGCAATCTGATTGTGCATCGCAAGGTACCTGTATTGTTTTTATATTCTGGACACGCTGGAGACCCCATGTGGGAGCGGGCTTGCTCGCGAAAGCAGATTGTCAGTCGTCGACTCTGTGACTGATACAGCGCATTCGCGAGCAAGCCCGCTCTCACATTTGATCGGTGCAAGCCTTCAGATTCACGGGGTGGCAGGGGTATCCGGCTGATTTGCGGGATGAGCCTGAAGGAACGCCGGATGCCCAGCCGCCAACGCCATTACCCGCCCGATACGCGGGTACGCCGTCAACGCCACCTTGAAGCGCTCTGCCGCATACACCTGCGGCAGTAGAAACGCATCCGCCAGCCCCGGCTGCGCGCCAAAGCAATAACCCTCGTCGCCAATCAACTGCTCCACCGCGCCCAGGCCCTGGCTGATCCAGTGCCCGATCCATTCCAGCAACTGCGCCTCGTCATGTCCCCACTGGCGCAGCAGGTTCTGTGTGCTGGAGTTGTGCAGCGGGTGAATGTCACAGGCAATGATCGAGGCGACCGCGCGCTCGTGCGCACGGGTGGCCAGGTCTTCGGACAACAGCGGCACCTGTGGATAACGTTCGTCCAGGTATTCGATGATCGCCTGAGACTGGATCAACAACTCGCCGTCATCCGTGCGCAAGGCCGGCACGCGGCCCTGCGGGTTGATGGCCAGGTACTCCGGCTGGCGATTGGCGCCGCCCGCCGGCACCAGTAGATTCACTGGCAGCGCAGTGAAATCCAGGCCCTTGAGCGCCAGGGCGATGCGCACCCGGTACGACGCGGTGGAGCGGTAGTAGGTATAGAGTTCCATCGCCCTGCCCTCCTAGCGCGCGGCGACCACGGTGCCGCGGCATTCGCCGAAGCCAATCGAGGCATGGCCTTCGCGACTGCAACGCGCACGCAGGATGATTTCGTCGCCATCTTCGAGGAACTTGCGCACCTCGCCGGAGGGCAATTCGATCGGTTTTTTGCCACCTTCGGTCATCTCCAGCAGGCTGCCAAATTGCCCGGCCTGCGGCCCTGACAAGGTGCCCGAACCGAACAGGTCACCGGCCTGCAACTGACAGCCGTTGACGCTGTGGTGCGCAACCAACTGCGCCACGGTCCAGTACATATGCAGGCTGTTGCTCAGGGCCAGGCGGTGGGCCGGCAGGTTCTGCTCACGCATCGATGCGGTGGTGAGCAGCACTTCCAGTTCGATATCGAGGGCCCCGCCCGCCTGGTCGCGCTTATCCAGCAGGTACGGCAGCGGTTGCGGGTCGCCTTCGGGACGCGCCGGTTGCGCCTTGCGGAACGGCGCCAGCGCTTCGGCCGTCACTACCCAGGGCGAGATCGTGGTGATAAAGCTTTTCGACAGGAACGGCCCCAACGGCTGGTATTCCCAGGCCTGGATATCCCGCGCCGACCAATCATTGAGCAGGCAGAAACCGGCGATATGCTCGGCCGCATCGCCAATCGCAATCGAGTCGCCCATGGCATTGCCCTGGCCGATCCAGATGCCCAGTTCCAACTCATAGTCCAGGCGTGCGCAGGGGCCGAAGCTGGGTTCGGTCTGCCCGGCCGGCAGGGTCTGGCCTTTGGGACGGCGGACTTCGGCGCCCGAGGTGCGAATGGTCGAGGCACGTCCGTGATAACCAATCGGCACGTACTTGTAGTTCGGCAGCAGCGGGTTATCCGGGCGGAATAGTTTGCCAACGTTCTGCGCGTGCTCGATGCCGACGTAGAAGTCGGTGTAGTCGTGGATCTTGGCTGGCAGGTGCATCTGGCAATCAGCGGCGCGATGCAACACCTGCGCTTCACGGGTTTGCAGTTTGCTGCCCTCCGCGAGCAGTTCCAGCAGCCGTTCGCGCAACGCCACGCGCGGGCCTCGGCCGAGTTCGAAAAAGGCGTTCAGTTGGCCGCCGGCGGTGGCTTCAACTGCACGCCGGGCTTCACCGTCGAACTCGTCCACGGCCGCGTGCAGGTCGAGGATCGCGTCGCCGATCGCCACACCACTGCGCGGTGCCGAGCCGTTGATACTGAACACGCCCAGCGGCAGGTTCTGCAGGGGAAAATCGCGATGACCGTTGGCGGAGGCTACCCAACTGCGGGTGAGGGTTGATTGCGTCATGGGTTATCTCCGATTCGGGTTGAAGGTGGCAGGCAACGAGGCCCAGCACGCGTCGTAGGAAGGTTGCAGCTGCGGGCATTGCAGCGCGAATTGCGTGGGCCGCAGGACCTGGCTGGTCTCGAACATGAAGGCCATGGTGTTGTCGATCTTGTGCGGCGCCAGGTCCGCATTGATGGCCTTGGTGCAGGTCTCACCGTCCGGGCCGTGGGCACTCATGCAGCTGTGCAGCGAGGCGCCGCCGGGCAGGAAACCTTCGGCCTTGGCATCGTAGGCGCCCTGGATCAGGCCCATGTATTCGTTCATCAGGTTGCGGTGGAACCACGGCGGACGGAAGGTGTTCTCGGCCACCATCCAGCGCGGCGGGAAGATCACGAAGTCGAGGTTGGCCAGCCCGTGGGTGCTGGTGGGCGAGGTCAACACGGTGAAGATCGACGGGTCCGGGTGATCGAAACTCACCGTGCCGATGGTGTTGAAGCGGCGCAGGTCGTACTTGTACGGCACGTTGTTGCCGTGCCAGGCCACCACGTTCAGCGGCGAGTGGTCGAGCTCGCAGGCCCACAGTTCACCGAGGAATTTCTGCACCAGCGTTGTCGGCTGTTTCAAGTCTTCGTAGTGGGCGACGGGGCTTAGGAAGTCGCGTGGATTGGCCAGGCCGTTGCTGCCGATGGGCCCCAGGTCCGGCAGGCGCAGCGGTGCGCCGTGGTTTTCGGCGACGTAGCCGCGCGCTTGCGTATCCAGCAGTTCGACGCGGAATTTAAGGCCGCGCGGCAGCACCACGATTTCCAGCGGCTCGACGTCCAGCACACCGAGTTCGGTGGCGATGCGCAGGCGCCCCTGCTCGGGGACGAGCAACAACTCGCCATCGGCGTTGAAGAACACGCGGTCCATCGAGCGGTTGGCGCGGTAGTGGTAGATGCTGATACCTGAAGGCTTTTCCGAGCCGGCGTTAGCGACCATGCCGACCAGTCCGTCGATAAAGTCCGTCGGCTCACTCGGAATATCCAACGGGTTCCAGCGCAGGCGATTGGGCGTTACCGCGCCCAATGGTCCTCCGGCCAATTGCCGCTCCAGCTTGGCGAACGCCGGATGATTGGCCGACGGCTGGATGCGATACAACCAGGTGCGGCGGGCTTCGCTGCGCGCCATGGTGAAGGCAGTGCCGGAGAAGAGTTCGGTGTACAGCCCGTAGGGCGCTTTTTGCGGGGAGTTCTGGCCGACCGGCAATGCGCCGGGCAGGGCTTCGCTGGCGAATTCATTGCCGAAGCCCGAGAGGTATTCGAGGTTCATGGATCATCCTCTGACGGAAGTTGTTTTTATCGTAATCCAGTTACGCATAACGTAATTTGATCACTGTCGACCGTCAAGCTATAAAGACGCCCATTCATCTCTCGGATTCTCGCCCCTCCATGGAAAAGCCCCGCGACACCGGTAAACAGAAAGTCCGCTCGGCCGAAGTGGGCACCGATATCCTCAAGGCCCTGGCCGAATTGTCGCCGGCCACGTCGCTGTCACGCCTGGCCGATCATGTGCAAATGCCGGCGAGCAAGGTGCACCGTTACCTGCAGGCGCTGATCGCCTCGGGGTTTGCCGAACAGAACACCGCCACCAACCACTACGGTCTCGGCCGCGAGGCGCTGCGTGTCGGCCTGGCCGCGCTGGGCAGCATGGATGTGCTGAAAGTCGGCGCGATGCCGCTGGCGGAACTGCGCGATGAATTGAATGAAACCTGCTTTTTGGCGGTGTGGGGCAATCAAGGCGCGACCGTCGTGCACATCGAGCCGGCGGTGCGCGCCATCACCGTGGTGACGCAGTTGGGGTCGGTGTTGCCGTTGCTCAGTTCGTCGACCGGGCTGGTATTCAGCGCCTTCCTGCCTTCGCGGGAAACCGTGGAGTTGCGTGAGCGTGAGGTCCAGGCCGGCATCGCTCATGCCCTGGCAGACGATCAGGCCTATGCGCGCACCTGCGAGCAGATCCGCCAGCGCGGCCTGCACTTTGTGCACGGCCTGCTGATGCCAGGGGTGGATGCGTTGTCGGCGCCGGTGTTCAACGCGGTCGGGCAAGTGGCGGCGGTGATGACCGTGGTCGGCCCCACCTCACTGTTTCACGCCGATGAAGATGGCCCGGCGGCCCAGCACTTGCTGGCCGCCACTCGGGCCGTGAGTTGGCGCATGGGCTATCAGCCCTGAGTCAACTCACTCGTGCCATTGGCTCAAGGCCAGCGCCACGCGGTTTTCCACAGCGCGAATAGGCGCGGCATCACTCACGTAGTTATTGCTGATCATCGAGAACACCAGGCGCCGGCCCTTGGCGTCGGTGATGTAGCCACTCAGCGATGACACGCCGGCCATCGAGCCGGTCTTGGCGTGCAGGTTGTTTTCGGCAGCGCTGCCACGCAGGCGATAACGCAGGCTGCCACCGGTCATGCGGTCGGCATTCCCGGCAATCGGCAAGGCGTTGTACCAGGCCTCGAACCACGGCTGTCTGGACGTGGCCAGCAGCAGGTCGGTGAGGGTCTGCGACGACACCAGGTTGCGTCGCGACAAGCCCGAGCCGTCCACCTGGCTCAGCGTCGCCGGGTCCAGCCCCTGGCGCTGCAGAAAGCCCGCCACCGCCGCCACGCCCGCCGCTGCCGTGCCGGCATTGGAGGTCTTGCGGCCCATGGCCTTGAGCAAGGCTTCGGACATGTTGTTGTTCGAGAGCTTGAGCAACGGCGTGATCAGGTCCTGCAGCGGTGCCGATTGATGCTCCGCCAGCACAGTGGCCGTCGCAGGGCTGCTCCCACCGATCACACGCCGCCCCAGCACCTGGATGCCCTGCTGCGCCAGCGCCTGTTCGAACAGATTGGCCACCAGTTGTGTCGGCTCCCACACACTCACCCACTGCCGGCTTTGCTTGCCCGGCGCCAACGCGCCGCTGAGTTGCAGCAGGTTGGTGCCGTGCTGGCGAGTGATCGCGTAGCTGTTGCCCGCTCCGCTCACCGCACGATTGCTGAGCTGCACATAATCGGTGGCCGGGCTCACCGCGACACTCACCGGTTGCCCGACTGCCACCGGCGCGCGGGCGGTAACGAGCAAAGTGCCCGCATCAAAATCGCTGTTGGGCGACACCGTCAGCGCCGAAATCTGTGCGCCGTAGTAGGTGCTTTCGTCATCCTGGGCCCAGTCCACGCCGAGGCGCTCGGCGTCGAACCAGGTGTCGTCGAACACCAAATCGCCCTGCACCTGGCGCACGCCCTGGCTCGCCAGCTGGGCGGCCAGCGCCTGGTATTCGGCGAACTGCATGGTCGGGTCGCCCAGGCCACGCAGGTACAGGTTGCCGCTGAGGCGCTCGCCTTGGCGGGTGCCGTTGCTCAAGAGCTGGGTGGAAAAGCGATATTGCGGGCCGAGCACATCCATCGCTGCAGCAGTGGTCAGCAGCTTGAGGTTGGAGGCCGGGATCAACCGCGTGCGCGGGTTGTGCTGATAGAGGGTGGTGCCACTGCGGGCGTCGCGCACCATCACTGAGACGGTGGCGCCGTTGAGGGCCGGGTCGGCCAGGAGTTGGTCCAGGGTCGCTGGGGTGGAGGTCGGCGAAACACTCGCGCAACCTCCCAGTAAAAAGCTCAAGCCGACCCACAGCGTGCCGGTGTGTAACCATCGTCCAAAGTGCATCAGTATCGTGTTCCGCAAAGCTCCAGGTGGCGGCAACGCTAACAGCTCAAGGTGTTTGTGGCGAGCGGGCTTGCCCCGCGTTGGGCGGCGAAGCGGCCCCAATAAAGCCACCGCGTTTTTTTCAGGGGTATCGCGGTGCCTGGATTTGGGGCTGCTGCGCAGCCCAACGCGGGACAAGCCCGCTCACCACAGGAAGCATGTCGGCCCCAAAAAAGGCTTGCTTGCCACAGGCAGCCCGCTCTCCACAACGGTGGATCTTTAGAACTCCAGCGTGCTCGAGACCGATACCTGTCGCGCATCGCCAAGGGATACAAACACCCGGCTGGCCGCCGAGGTGTAGTAGGTGCGGTCGAACAGGTTCTTCACGTTGAGCTGGAACTTGACCTTCTGCCCTTCGATCTTGGTGTCGTAGGTGGCGAACGCGTCCGCCACGGTGTAGCCCGGCAAGGTGAAATCGTTGGCGGCGTCGCCTGCGCGGGCGCCGACATACCGTGCGCCGGTGCCGACGCGCAGTTGGTCGCCGCCAAAAACGTTGCCGAAGTCATAGGCCAGCGCCAGCGAGCCGGTGTGCTTGGCCACGTTCTGCAGGCGGTTGCCTTCCAGGGTCGGGTCTTTGTCTTTTACGTCTTCGGCGTCGGTGTAGGCATAGCTGCCGATCACGCTCCATTGGTCGGTCAACTGGCCAGTGGCGTCCAGTTCCAGGCCACGCGAACGCACCTGGCCGGCGATGCTGTAGATGGTATTCGCGCCCGAACCCACCGATACCAACACGTTACGCTTGTCGATGTTGAACAATGCTGCGCTGGCAGTGATGCGTCCGGGGATGTCGAGCTTGGCGCCCAGTTCCCAGGATTTGGACTGCTCCGGCGTCAGGTCGCCGGTCAGTTTGCTGCCATCGGCCAAAGGCGCAATGGTGGAGTTGGGCTTGAAGGATTCGGTGTAGCTGCCGTAGAACGACAGCTCATCGGTGTAGCGGTACACCAGGCCGGCACGTGGCACCCAGGCCTGGCCGTTGCCGTTGGTGTTGACGCTGAATGGCACGCCCTTGCCGGCGTACTGGTCGTACATCTGATAGCGCGCACCCGCGACGAAGATCCACTGGTCGGTCAGGTGAACGGAGTCCTGGAAGAACAGCGAGTCGCTGCGCAGCAGGTCGGTCTGGGCACTGTCCTTGGCGCTGACGGCGGTGCCTTCCACGTCCCTGCCGTAGACCGGATTGACGTAGCTGAAGACGCTGCGCTGCGCCTGGCGAATCAGGTCGGCGCGGTAGATCTTGCGGTACTCGTCGTCCAGGCCGAACACCAGGTCGTGCTGCATGCCGCCCAGGTTGACCTTGCCTTCCAGACTCGCCGTGGCGAAGCGGTCGGTGGTCAGGGCGCCGTGGGTGCCGTCCATGCTGCGCGTCAGGGTGCCGTTGGCGTTGACGGACACCGTGCGCACCTGGCTGGCGTCGTAGGTTTCACGGTTCCAGCTGTAGCCAAAGTGGGCTTTCCAGTCGTCATTGAGTTCGTGATCGACTTCAAAACGGTACAGGTCGGAACGGCCTTCCATATTGTTGAACGGCTCGTCCAGGCGACGGGTCGACGGGATATCCAACGGGTGGTTGGTCTTGGGGTCGATGGCGGTACCCCGGTCAAATGGCGAGAGAAATTCGCGATGCTCGTAAGCGAATACCACTTGGGTGGTGTCGCCATACCAGGCCAGCGACGGCGCCACCAACGATTCGCGGCGGGTGCCGAAGTTGCGCCAGTAATCTTCGTCTTCATGGTCGACGATCAGGCGGTAGGCAAGGCCCGAATCGCCAATCGGCCCGGTGGTGTCGAGGTTGCCGCCGCTGCCATTCTTGCCGTCGCCAAAGGTCGAGCCGCGTACGGTCAGCGACGTGGCCTGGGTCAATTGCGGCTTCTTGCTGACGATATTGACCACGCCGCCCGGGTCCTGGATGCCGTACAGCAGCGAGGACGGGCCCTTGAGCACTTCGACGCGTTCGGCCGTGGAGTTCAGCGCCCGGCCCTGCACCACCGGCATGCCGTCCTGCATGATCGAGCCGTTACGGTTGTCGCCAAAGCCGCGCAGCATCACCGCATCCTGGGTGCTGGCCAACGTGTTGGCCTGGGTGATGCCGCTGATATTGGCGAGGGCATCATCCAGGTTGCGCGGGGTCTGGTCACGCAGCACCTGGGCCGGCACCACGTTGACGGTTTGCGGGGTTTCCAGCAGCAGGCCGTGGGAGCGCATCACCGAACTGGTGGGCGGCGGCTGGTAGCTGGTGCTGTCCTGGGACGGGTTCTGGCCAACGCCACTGATGGTGGTGGCACCGAGGTTGACCGCGCCGTCGGTGGGCAGCGGTTCCAGGGCCAGCGTGCGGGCGTCGATCTGGCGGAAGGTGAAGCCTGAGTTGCCCAGCAGGCGTTGCAGGGCCTGGGTTGCGCTCATTTGCCCGCTGACCGCCGGGGCGCTGAGGCCGTAAGGCGCTTCATCGGTGTAGATCACGCTGATCCCGGTAACCCGGCTGAAATCGCTCAGGGCCTGGGGCAGCGGTTTGGCGGCCAGGGCAAAATTGAACTGGGCGCTTTGCTGTTCCTGGGCCTGCGCCACGCACAGGGGCAGCAACGCCAGCCCCGACACCGCCAATACCGAGGCTCCCAGCCACTGTTTAACCAAACCGCCCGCCGTCGACTTCATGCTGTGAGAACCCGTGTAGAAAACGCTGTTAATGCGAATAGATCGCAGTTTCAAGCACTACACGGATGGGCTGACGATTTACCTCACCTGATTTTGAAAATAATTCAAAAAAAACCGCTGGCCCTGTGCACGAACGCACCTACAACGCCTGAATACGGAACCCCAAGCGTGGGAAATGCACGTGCACGGTGCCGGCGCGTTCATCAATCCGGCGCAGGATCAGTTCCTCGCGGCCCGCGAACAGCAGTTCGCCCGCAACCGGGTCAGTGCCGTAGTCGGTGGCGCAAATACTCACTTGCTGACCAGGCTTGAAGCCGTTCAGGTCCTCGAAGATCTCGTCAGGCAACACCGCAGGCGTCGCGTTGCGCGCCACGTCCAGGGCTTGCTCGGCGCTCATTTGGGTCGCCGTGCCATGGCCGAAGCTCAGCACCCGCTCCAGCCACGCAGCGACAGCGGGATAAGCGTCCACCAGTGGCGCGGTCACCGAAGACCCCTTGAGGAACCACAACGGATGCGCCAGCGCAAAGTCGGCAATCGACGGCTCGCCGAACAGGAAATCCCCCGACTGATGCTGCAATTGCTGATCAATGCGCGCGACGATCACCGGCCATTGGTGCTTGGCCTGGTCCAGCTGCACACGGGCGGCCGTGCCGCCGCTGAACAATTTGCTGCGGTCGGCCACCAGCACCTGGATCATTTCCGGCGGCACTTTGGCAAATTTGACCGCAAGGGATTCTGGCTGGAACACCAGCGCCACCGCGTGTGAAAACACCAACGAATCGGCCCAGGCGGCAAAGGCTTGGGTGACCAGTTCCTGGCCTTGGGGGAACAGCGCCGGCGCGGCTTTTTCCTGCTCCAGGCGGCGGGCGATCAGGGCAGTGTCGCAGTAGATATCGGCGCCGACTTGCAGCACCGGCGTCTTGCGATAGCCACCGGTGAGGGCCGTCAGGTCAGGCTTGGGCATTACCGGTGAAATATGCACCGAGCGCCAGGACAAGCCCTTGAAACCCAGCAACAGGCGGGCTTTTTCAGCAAAGGGAGATTGCGGGTAGTGATGAAGGATCAACTCAGACATGCCAGGCTCCGCTCGATAGGTGAGCCGCTAGCTTAGCCTGCAACCACGCGCGTGGGGATCATGGGAACCCATCAGTCAAATCAATGAGCCGCTCGCCGCCAGGCATTCCTTGGCGCTTTTTTTCAGTTTTTTGATCAAGCGTTCCTGGCGCAGAGCCTCGCCCTTGCTCGCACATTGCTCGGTGTACACCAGCGCCACTGCCGGGCTCGACAGGAAGAACCGCGCGCCCTTGCCGCTCTGGTGCGAGGCAAAGCGGCGCACCGGGTCATTGCTGATGCCGCAGTACAGCGCGCCGTTGGCGGCGCGCACCAGGTAGACGAACCAGGGTTTGGGGGCAGGAAGATCAGTCACAGGTCGAGTCGGTAATCCAGAGGTGCGCCAAGCTTATCAACGACTGGCCTGAAATGCCTTCAGGCCTTTGAGCGCCTGGGCACGCACGGCGTTTTTCAGCGCCGGCGACCAGCCCAGCAACAGGCCCTTGAGGCCCAGGGCCTGGCGCGACCAGCGCCACAGGTCGAAGTGGTCGTGGTGCTCGCAGATCTTGCCCTCGCGAAACACAAAGCGTGCGCCGATATCGTTGACCACCGTGTTGCCGGTGGCGCTGAACAGGTAGGTGGCCACCCAATGCGCGCTGCCGCTGGTCTCATCGCTGCGCACATGATCGAAAGTCAGGGAAAAATCCTTGGCCCGGGTGGTAAGCATGCGCCACATGTCGCCGGCATCACGGCCGCGCAGTTCACCGAAGGCCGGGTCGCTGAACAGCACATCCTCGGTGTAGCAGGCCGCCATGGCCTCGGCATCCAGCCGCTGGAAGGCGCTGTAGAACTCGGTGATCAGGGCGTTGTGTGCATCGCTCATGGGCAGGTTCCAAACCAGGGTTGTAAGCCGATCAAGATAGTCTGCGCCTGGGCAAAACTCTATCGGCATTTACGCCGGGAATGGCCCGTCCCCCGCTACGGCACCATGCCGCAACTGCGCGCATAGGCGAACAGGTCCACGTCGGTGGAAATGCACAACCGGCTCATGGCGGTACTTTTCTGTTTGCTGATCGTCGAAATGCTGCGATTGACCCGCGCGGCAATCTGGGTGACGGTCATGCCGCTGGCGAGCATCCTCACCACTTCACGCTCCTTGCTGGACAACTGCGGCTGTTGCAGTTGGTCGCCGGTGCCGGCCTCCAACAGTTGCGCCTTCAGGCACTCACTGGCAAACGTATCGCCCTGGATCACGGTCCTGATCGCGATCGGCAACTCCCTGGCCGACGCACTCTTGGCGACGATCGCGCGTGCACCGTGGGCAAACGAAGCCCGCAGCGTTGCGACGTTGGCAAACATGGTCACCAGGATCACCGGTAAAGTCGGATACTGGCGCCGCAACAGGCCGAGCAGTCCGTAACCGTCGGCCTGCTGGCCGCCCGGCATGGCGAAGTCCGTCACCAATACATCGCAGGCCATCGTGCTCAACAACTTGAGCAACTCATCGGGCCCATCGGCTTCGCCGACCACTTTGCACCGGCCGCCCGCTTCAATCACCACCCGTTGCCCGATACGCACAATCGGATGGTCGTCGGCAATAATTACACGAAGCATAAATACCCACGGATGATGGCAATTGGAATTTTGGCAAAATACCTCTGTGCGCGAGCCTCAACAACCACTCGCCGCACGGTGTTTTTAACCGCGCCCAGTAATTGATAGCCAACGGCACTAGACCTACAAAACAAAAAGAAATTACCTACATACAACGCCTGCAGCACAACAGAAAAACCTCCTACAAAGTTCTCTATTTCAACGGTTCATAGTCGGCTCAAATAGGTGATGTATACCCGCAGGTTGCGTTGAAACGCTTGCAACTGCAGCGCATTCGCCGCTACCCCCATGGCCTGGACACGCGCGATCAGTTGCTCGCTGCCACGCTCCAGGTCGACCCCACCCACAAACGCCAGGCTGCCCACCAGCCGATGCAAGCGTTCCACTACCAAAGCTGTATTGGCGCTGATCCGCGCCTGGTCGAGCAAGGCATCGTCCTTGCGGGCTTCATTCATCAGACTGACCAGCACCCGGCTCACCATTTCATCACTGCCGAAAATTTCGACCAGGCGGGCACGGGTTGGCCACGTAATACTCTGGGGGGTGTCCGGCGGCTCTGCCACCCACGGTGGCGAGGGCGAGGGTGCCAACTTCAGGACAGGTACGTGATCGGAAAATACCCTTGTCACCATGGTCGCCTCATTGTGCTTACAGTGATTGTCCAGCCCATGAGTCCAGCGACACACCAAGGCTCTCACACGACTGTTTACAAGCGACCATGAATAGCCTTGCAGATATAAAAATGACGATACAACAACTACGAAAAATCCAATTTTCTTACATAACAAGAACATAAATTCTCACGAACTCACGCCAAAGTACGTGTTACCTCAATTGTCGTAATAGTTGTATTTCCCCCATCGCCACCCCCGGCTAAATTGCCGCCACTCCGCAAAGACGGAATGGACTCGCGGCCTTCCGCAATCCCAGCCAAATGCAACCTGCCGCCCTGCTCGCCGCCTTCCAGAAAGGCCGGATGATGCCGCGCGCACTTCTATCAGCCAGCCCTGTAGTGGAACGTATTGAAATGAGCAAGTCCCTGACGCTGTCGAGCATCGCCCTTTTACTCGCCAGTGCTGCACCCGCCTTTGCTGCCAGCAACGTTGACCTGACCGTCAAAGGCCTTATAACGCCAAGTGCCTGCACACCGGGCATGTCTGGCAATGGGATCGTCGACTTCGGAAAGATATCCGCGAAAGACCTGAAGCTCGACAGCCAAACCAGGCTCGCGGACAAAACGTTACAACTGAGCGTCACCTGTGAGGCGTCCACCCTTTTCGCGCTCAAACCCACAGACAACCGAGCCGGCTCCTCACACAACAACTTCGGTATCACGTACGGCCTGGGACTGATTAACGGCAGTGAAAAACTGGGCCGGTACTTCATGTCCTTCAGCAACCCGGTATCCGACATTCCGTTGACTGCGCTGAACTCGTCCGACAACGGCGCCACTTGGCGTGAACTCTACGACGACGACTCGGTAGTACCCAACCAGCTGTTTGCCTTTGGCACCAAGGGGCCGGACACCCTCTGGTACCCCGAACCGCTCCAGAGTCTGACGGTGGAGATAGCGCTCAATACCGCTATTGCCCCCACCAATACCTTGACGCTGACCAATGAAGTCGCGATGGACGGCTCAGCGACGCTGGAAGTTATTTACCTGTAAACCCAAACCAGAACATAGGAGAGCTCACGATGCACTTTCTCCACGCAATGCCTTTGGTGGCCTGTCTGTTCAGCACTCCAATTGCACTGGCCGCCAGCTCCACCGACCTCGCCGTCAAAGGCACCATTACTCCCAGCGCGTGTGCGCCGCTGATCTCCGGCGGTGGCACGGTCGACTTCGGGAAAATGGCTGCCAAGGATCTCAACGCCGAGCAATTCACCTCGCTGTCCAACCAGTCCATGCAGTTGAGCGTGCGCTGTGAAGCGCCCACTTTTTTCACCCTGAACACTGTCGATAACCGCGCCGGTTCCTCGGCCAACCACCCCGAGTGGCATGGCCTGGGCATGACGGCGCAAGGCGAGAAACTTGGCGGTTCTGCCTTCCATCTCTATACCCCAGTGGCTGACGGGGTCGCGGTACGCACCATCACCTCAGGGGACGGCGGCGTGACGTGGTCCCCCACCAGCATGCTCAACCACACCGTGCTGACAGCCATCGCCATGGGCAACCAACTGGTGCCCATTGCCGTGCGGGACTTCGATGCCGAGATCCGCCTGTATACCCATATCGCTCCCTCCAGCAGCCTGACCCTGACCGACGAAGTGCCTGTCGACGGGCACGCCACGGTCCAGGTCAACTACCTGTAATGCCACATACAGACTCAATTGAAAGGAACTCGTCTCTCATGAAGCCCCTGTTTACTGCCCTCGCCAGCGGCCTGATGCTGCTCGGCTCTGCTGCCACGTACGCCGCGTCCACCGTTGACCTGACCGTCAAGGGCCTGATCGTACCAAGCGCTTGCACCCCGACCCTGTCCGGCGGCGGCGTGATCGACCACGGCAAGATTTCTGCAAAAGACCTGCGCCCGGATAACCCGACGAATATCGGCAACCACACGCTGACCATGGTCGTGAGCTGCGACAGCGCAATTTCCTTTGCACTGCATTCGGTCGACAACCGAGCCGGCTCGTCTGTCTCCTCCAGCAACTACGGCCTTGGCCTGATCAACGGCACCCAGAAGCTGGGCTGGTTCGGTCTGACACTGAGTAACCCTGTCGCTGACGGTGTCGCGGTACAACCGATTGCCTCCTTCAATGGCCAGGACAATTGGTACAGCGAAAAATTCTGGGATGCAGGCTTGCACATGTCGGTAGCCGCCATGGATGACGCTACTCAACCGCTGCCGGTCAAGGATTTGTCGCTGGACCTGCTGGTTCATACCTCCATCGCCCGCACCGACGGCCTGGACTTGAGCAACGAGGTCACCCTCGACGGCTCGGCCACCCTGGAAGTGAAGTACCTGTAGGCCCTTGGCCGCCCATGCCCGGCAATTCTCACGGGCATGGGCGGTGTTTTTGTACCGCCCGTATTCAACTCGACCCGTGGCGCCCCCATGAACACGCTCCCTCGCCTTCTGGCTGTATTGCTCTTGTTGACGACCACGCCCGCGACTGTCGCCGCGTCCTTTGTCGACCTTACGGTCACCGGCCGCCTGACACCGGACGCCTGTCACGTCACATTGTCTGACGACGGTATGGTCGATCACGGGAAGATCCCATCGCACACCTTGAACGCCACCGAATTTACGGTGCTGCCCAGTCAGTGGCTGCAACTGAATGTGCAATGCAGCAGGCCCATGCTGTTCGCGCTGGTAGGGCTCGACAATCGCGCCGAATCATCGCTGGCCCCTGGATTCTTCTATGGCCTGGGCAGAAATATTCATGCACCTGCCGAGCGCCTGGGATCCGTGGCCCTGTCTTACCGCAACCCCACGGGCGACGCCCAGGCCATGCAGGTGCTGGCGTCCAGTGACAACGGTGAAACCTGGTCGCCGGAACCAAACGCCTATCCCAAATCCTATGTCGGCTTCGCACCGCCCGGGGATCGCCAGCCCGATTTTATCGGCCAGTTAAGCGCCCAACTGCGCATCGACACCTCCATCAACTTCGCCCAGTACCTGACCCTCAATCAGGAGGTGCCGCTCGACGGCGCCATCGTGCTGGACCTGCGCTACCTCTGACCTCTTCTATGCTGCCCCAATGGAAAACTCCGTCATGCTGACGACATCGTTCAAACCCACCACCGGCCTGCTTGCCTTGACCCTGTTGTTCGGCGCAGGTGCACAGGCCGACGGCATGATCCCCGACACTTCGGTGGTCATCGTCTACGAAGCCGAAGGCGAGGCGGCCGTGTCGGTCACCAACACCGACAGCCAGCTCGCCCTGCTGCACGTCACCCTGGAAGACATTCCCGAAGACAAAGAGCCGTTGCTGGTGGTCACCCCGCCGTTGTCGCGGGTGGAAGCCTCCAAATCGCAACTGGTACGGTTCATCCTGCAAAGCCAGCAACCGCTGCTGACCCAGCGGCTCAAGCGCGCGATCTTCGAGGGCATGCCCCAGGGCCGCCCCGCGACCGAAGCCGGGCACGCCCGGGTGGGTGTGACGGTGCGCCAGAACCTGCCGGTGATCATTCATCCCAAAGGCCTGGCGCTGAATCGCAACCCCTGGACCCACCTGACCTGGTCACAGCACGGCAGCACCCTGCAGGTGCGCAACGACAGCCCGTACGTGGTGCGCCTGGCCCAGGAGTTGCGGCTGCTGCCCGGTGACGGCAAGGCCATGCTGCCGCGCACCTACGTGTTGCCGGGAGAAACCCTGAGCGTGCCTGCCACGGGCGGCCCGGCGAGCAAAGTCCGGCTGCAACCGGCCACCGTGTACGGCTTTGCCGTGGCTGCCTACGAAGCCCCCCTCACCTGACCAACACTTCAGGCGCCCGACGCCTGCATAACGAAGTGGCGGCTCGAAGACCGTCACCGGGGCGCGCAGACGCCCATCATTTGAGTGCCTTTCGTGAAAACAGTATTGAACTACCGTGACGGCGATGCCGTGCCCGACATACCCGCCCGCAGCGCCTTCCCGGCGTTGCTGCTGGCGTGTGCCCTGCTGCCCGCTGAAGCCTGGGCCGAAGCGCGTGCCGGCTTCGATGCCACCACCCTGCACCAACGCGGCATCGACCCGCAGTTGGCCAGCCTGCTGCTCGACGCCCCACGTTTTGCGGCTGGCCGGCATCCGGTTAGCCTGCGCGTCAATGGCCAGCCCCGGGGGCGTGTCGAGGTCGGTTTCGATCAACAGGGCCGATTATGCTTTGACCAGGCCGTGCTGGACGCCGCCAACCTGATAGTGCCCGGCGACAATGGCCCCTGCCATGACCTGCTCGCGCAGTACCCACAAAGCCTGGTGGAGCCGGACCCAGCCAACCTCAGCGTGTCGCTGGTAGTTCCGAGCGAAGCCTTGCGGCCACTGCAACAGGACGTCTCGGGCTATCAGACGGGGGGCGTTGCCGGCCTGTTCAATTACGACCTGACGGGGTTCTATAACCGCTTCGGCGACAACGACAGCCGGTTTGGCTCGGCCAATACCGAGGTCGGCTTCAACGCCGGCGACTGGATCGTGCGCAGCCGCCAGGTGCAGACCTGGCAGGACGGTCGGTCGCGCAGCACCCATCTCGAGGCGTATGCCCAGCGTACCTTTGCCAGCCAACAGGCAGTGCTGCAGGCCGGGCAGATCAACCTCTATAACCCGGTGTTGGCCGGTGCGCAGATTACCGGGGTACAGGTCCTGACCGAACAGGCGCTTCAAGAACAAGGTCAGGGCGCGACCATCGAGGGTATCGCCAACAGTCCGGCCCAGGTCGAGGTGCGGCAGAACGGCGCGTTGATTCACTCCACCGTAGTCCCGGCCGGGCCGTTTTCCCTGACCGATGTGCGGCGCCTGAATGCTCGCTCGGACGTTGAAGTCACGGTCAAGGAAAGCAGCGGCGGCGAGCGCCGCTTCACCGTACCCGCCGCGATGCTCGGCCTGGGTTTGCCAGCGCCGGGGTACTCGGTGGCAGCGGGCCGCGTGCGCAATATCGGCGATGCCCAGGGTGACGATCCGTGGGTGGCCAGCGCCGGCTGGACCGGCGCCGTCCACCCGCAACTGTCCCTGGGCAGCGGCGTGCTGGCGTCCAGCGAATACCGGGCGGCGGGTGTGAGCCTGGGCTGGCTGCCATGGCTGGACAGTCAGGTGCAACTGGCCACCCAGCTCGCCGATACCCAGGCACGGCACAAGGTGCGTGGGGTACAGACCGACCTGGCATGGTCCCAGCGCCTGAATGATCAATGGTCATTCAGCGTGGCCAACTCGTGGCGCACGCCCGGCTACCGCGAACTGGAAGAAGCCACCTACGAACCAGAGACCACCCAGCAACGGCGCTCGCGTTATCGCGATCAACAAAGCGCCAACGTCGGCTGGTCGCACCCTTGGCTGGGGGCGTTCAGTGCCGGGGTGTCGCGCTCCAGCAACTTTGATGGCGACAGCAGCAGCCGAGGCCTGGCCTCGTGGGGCACCAGCGTCGGTGGCGTGTCGTTTTCGGCGAGCGCCGAATGGCAGATGGGCGGGCGCCAGCAACAGGACAATGCGGTGTACCTGAATGCCAGCCTGCCCCTGGGCGAAAGCCGCCGCGTGCGCGCCTGGGTGCGCAATTCGGGAGGCGAACACCGCACCGGCCTGGGGCTGAACGAACAGATCGATGATCAATTGAGCTATCGCGTCAGCGCCGAACACGACACCCGCGACCAGCAGGTGGAAACCACTCTCGGCGTTTCGGCCCTGCCCCGCTACAGCCAACTCGACGTCAGCTACAGCCGCTCCGATGCCGAGCGCTCGAGCTATCAAGGCAGTGCCCGCGGTGGCGTGGTGGTGCACGGCGATGGCGTGACCTTCTCGCCCTACCCGGTACGCGACACCTTCGCCGTGGTCTCGGTGGGCGATACGGCCGGGGTCAAGCTGAGCACCCCCAGCGGCCCGGTATGGACCGACTGGCAAGGCCAGGCCGTGGTGCCTCAGGTCAGCGCCTATGGCCGCAGCCCGGTGGAGGTGCAGACCCGCTCACTGCCGCGCAATGCCGATATCAACAACGGCCTGGCAATGATCTCGGCCGGGCGTGGCGCGGTGGACCGGGTCGACTTCGGCGTGACCCTGACCCGTCGCGTGCTGCTCACCGCGCGCACCGAACAGGGCGCGTTGCTGCCCCGAGGTGCCTCCGTCAGCACCGCGGGCGGCGAGTTCGTGACCCTGGTGCAGGACGGCGGCCAGGTGTTCCTGCCCAATGTGCTGGAGCACACCGGTTTGTGGGTCAGCGCGCCAGGCATGACGCGCTGTCGGCTGCAGTTCGAGTTGCCAGCCAAGGGCGATCCCCAGGTGTATTTCGAAAACGCGCCAGCGCGCTGCAACCCTTCATGAGGACGATCACCATGCTTTTTTTTCGCGCCCTGCGCCGGCTGACGGCGGTCGTGCTGACCGTCGGCCTCGCCGGCCATGCCATGGCCAATGACGACTGCCAGTTGAACATCAGCGAAGCGGTGCTGGACCTCGGCCTGATGAGCCGCCTGGCGCAAAACGACAGCGACCCTCAACGCCTGCTTGGCGAGCGTCGCCTGAACTTGAACCTCACCTGCCCGCAACCGGCGGACATGAGTGTGTTCTATCGCGCCCTGGCGGCGAACGCACACCGCCTGCAGTTTACCGAGCACGGCACCTACGCCCTGCAGATCAGCGACGGCGTGCTGGACGGCCAGGCGGTTGAACTGGGCTTGCTGCCGGCTGCCGGGCAGCCGCCGGCGGTCGTCGGCACGGCATTGAACTGGCGTCCCGGCCATGGTGTGGCGCCGGTGCAGGGCGCCAGCGTGGTGCAGGGCAAGCACTTCGCCGTGCAACTGAGCCTCAGCGCCTGGGCCGACATCGCCGCCACCCGTGTGCGCGAGGCAACCACCTGGGAAGCGGTCGGCACGTTCGATGCCTTGCAGAGCGGTCGCTCCCGGGCACTGACCCTGCGCGCCCACTTCGCGCCCACCGCGTGCACACCCCAGCTGTCCAATGGCGGGCTGGTGGATTACGGCACGCTGCTGGCGAAGGACTTGAATGCCAGCAATGAAACCCCGCTGCCGACCCGCACCTTGCAGCTCTCGGTGAGTTGCGACGCCGCCACGCCCTTCGCGCTGAAGATGCATGACAACCGCAACGGCTCGGCCACCGGCGGGATCGACGAAACCGCCTACGGCCTGGACCTGGACAACAGCCAGAACAAGATCGGGCGCTTCTACCTCAACATCGACCCGGCCGAATTCACCGCCGACGCACTCGGCCCCCTGTATCGCACGGACTCCACCAGCGGCGGCGCAGCCTGGAGCAGTTCCAGTGCGCGGCAGATCCCCATGGCCGCCAACAGCCTGATGGGGTTCACCGACAGTGTCGGCAGCACCCGTGGCCCGGTGCCGATCCAGCAACTGGCCGGCACCGTGCGCATCAAGGCCTACCTGGCCCCGACCCAGTCACTGGACCTGCGCAGCGTGGTGTACATCAACGGCTCGGGCACCCTTGAAATCATCTACCTCTGACCTATGGAGTTCGCCTCATGAAGACCTGTTCCCTTGCCCTTTGCACGCTGGTTTTGCTCAGCGGCGCGCCACACACGCTGGCGGCCTCCAGCGTCGACCTGAGTGTCAATGGCGTGATCACCCCCACCGCCTGCACGCCGTTGCTGTCGAGCAACGGGGTGATCGACTACGGCAAGATTTCCCAGCAGGACCTCAACGTCGACAAGGGCACGCGCCTGCCGGTCAAACAGTTGCAAGTCAGCATCGGCTGCAACGCGGCGAGCCGTTTTGCCCTACGCATGCGCGACAACCGTGACGGCACCGCCACCGTCAACAGTGAGATCTACTATGGGCTGGGGCTGGACAACAGCGGCAATCGCATCGGCCTGTATTCGATGAGTTTCGACCCTCGCCAGACGCAGGTGGACAGCACTGCAATCGCCTATGGCACCGAGTCCACCACCGGTGGCGTGGCGTGGCGCACCGCCAACCTCAACCCGATCGACATCGGCGCCAACAGTTACCTGGGCTTCACCGATACCCAAGGCAGCACCGCCGGCCCCTCGGCGATCCAGGCGTTGACCAGCACCGTCAAGATCGAAGCGGTGATCAATGCCAAGCAAAACCTGGACCTGAGCAGCGACACCTTGCTCGATGGCTCGGCCACCCTCGAAGTGGTGTACCTCTAGACTTTTTCGCTGCTGACCTGCACATACAGCGCACGCCCGGCACCCAGCCCGGCGATGATTGCGCCCAGGCCAATCACCGCGAAAATCCAGCCGATGGCCGACCAGCCGCCCGTCCAGTCATGCACCAGGCCCACCGCGAACGGGCCCACGGACGCCAGGGTGTAGCCGATGCCCTGGGCCATGCTCGACAGGTTGGCCGCCACGTGGGAGTCGCGCGAGCGCAGCACGATCAGGGTCAGCGCCAGGCTGAAGGTGCCGCCCTGGCCGAGCCCGAGCAGAATCGCCCAGCCCCACAGACCATCGAGCGGCGCATACAGGCAGCCGAACAGGCCACCGAGGGTCAACAGCATCACCACCACAATCGCCAGGCGCTGGTCTTTGCCACGGGTGGCGAGCCAGGGCGCGGCGAGGGAGCTGAACAATTGCACGATGATCGAGCCGGACAGCGCCAGGCCGGCTTCGGTCGCGCTCAGGCCACGGCCGATCAGGATCGACGGCAACCAGCCGAACACGATGTACGCCAGGGACGATTGCAGGCCCATGTACAAGGTCACCTGCCAGGCCAGCGGATCACGCAGCAGCCCTCTCACGCGATAAGCCACCTGATGGGCGCCGTGTTTCTGGCCGACCTGTGGCAGCCAGAACAATGCGGCCACCAGCGCCGGCAGAATCCAGAACCCCAGGCCGATGGTCCAGCGGTCGCCGAAGTAATGACTCAAGGGCACCGTGGAACCGGCCGCCAGCGCCGCGCCCAGGCACAGCGCCATGGTGTACACGCCGGTCATGGCGCCGGCCTGCCTGGCGAAGTCACGCTTGACGATGCCGGGCAGCAATACGCCGATGATGCCGATGCTCGCGCCGGCAATCAGGCTGCCGGCGAACAGCCCCACTTCACCGAATGAACTGCGCAGGATGATGCCCGCAGCCAGGGTCAGCAGAATCCCCAGCACCACTCGCTCGGCGCCGAAACGGCGGGCCAGGATCGGCGCCGTGGGCGCAAACAGACCCAGGCACAGCACCGGCAATGTGGTCAGCAGACCGGCCTTGGCCGCCGACAACCCGAGGCTGCTGGACACGTCGGCGAGCAGCGGCGACATGCTCGACAGCGCCGGGCGCAGGTTCAGGGCCACCAGGATCAGGCCGAGCAGCAACAGCCACGGGCGGCTCACCACAGGCGGGCTGGTTTGCACCACTTCGTCGTCGGCTTCGGCGTCGATCAACAGCTCTTCGAGTTCACGGGTAGGTCGGGTTTCAAGGTTCATTGATCAACTGCCGGCAGAGGGATTTGGCGCGTTCCGGGTCCTGGTGTTCGACGGCGTCGAGCAGGGCGATGTGCAGGTCGAACACCGCCTGGCGACGCGGCGAGATGTTCAGGGTCTGGCGCAACTGCGCGCCGACGATGGCGGAAAAGTACTGATACAGCTCACTCAGCGCCGGGTTGTGCGCGGCGTCGACCAGGCGCTTGTGAAACACCAGGTCGGCGCTGATGTAGGCCTCCAGGTCGCCGTGGTACAGCACAGCGCTTTGTTGCAGGGCCTCACGCAAACCGTGCAGATCGTCCTCGGTCCGGCGCAGCGCGGCCAGGCCGATCGCCTCCACTTCGAGAATCTGCCGGGTTTCCTGCGCCTGCTCCAAGGTGCAATGCGACAGCGCGCGCATCGCGCCCAGCGGGTCGGTCATCGAGCGCAGGTAACTGCCGTCGCCCTGGCGGATCTCGATCAATCCTGAAAACGCCAGCACGCGCATGGCCTCGCGCACGGTATTGCGGCTGATCCCCAGCTCGGCCGACAACTCCGGCTCGGTAGGCAGGCGCTCGCCAATGGCCCAGGTGCCTTGGGTAATGCGCTGGCGCAACTGTTCCAGGGCCTGGTCGACCAGCGAGCGTTTTATCAGCGGAGCGATGTCTGTCATGGGTTTTGCACTTTCGTCCAATCATAGGATGAATTTTCCCACAGCCTATTCGGACTTGCCTACAAAGGCAACGCACTAGGGTTCTGAGGCAGGTAAAGGAGCAGTATTTTCGATTAGTAAAATTACCCTCAGAGGGTAATTATGGGACTCAGGTGTCTTATGGAAAAGTACACACCTCATTACGATCTGGCCTTGATAAAAGCTGAAGTCATCAGGCTGGGTTGTCGAGCCTTCACCGCCAGTGCACGGGAGAGCGCCAGACAAATGGAATTAAACCTCAGCCAGATGCAGCACGCAGTCTGTGCCCTTGAGCCGCGAATGTTATACAAATCAATGACGACCTATGCAGACCATCGAGTGTGGCAGGACGTCTATCTGATCAAGGCTCACGCTACGCAGATTTATATCAAAGTGACTTACCGCCCTGGCGGTGGGGCTCCCGTAATCTCCTTCAAGGAGAAAATCCTATGAAAACCCAACACTGCGTGAGCTGCGGAATGCATGACGCGATGCAGCACTTCAAAGGCCGCACCTTTACGCTCAACACACGCGGCATGATCCGGAATATCCCCGATATCGCGGGCTGGGAATGCCAGGTGTGCAAGGAAATCGAATTCGATGACAACGACGACAGCGCACAGCGTTATTCCGACGCCAGTGACCAGCTGTTGATGGATGCCAGAAAAATCATCGCTGCCGAGATGAAGCGAATCCGCCGCAAATTGCACCTGACACAGAAGGACGCGGTGAGGCTCTTGACCGTCCGGGGGCACAATGCATTTTCCCGCTATGAGAAAGCTGAAATTTTTCCACCCGAGCCGTTGCTTATTCTCATGCGTCTACTCGATAAGCACCCGCACCTGCTGGCCGAGATTCAGGCGCTCAATGGCGCAGATGACCTCAACCGCCTGCTCATTGCCAAAGATGAGCAACAACTGGCGACTCAAGCGTCTGCGTAAAAACAGCAGGCAAAAATAAACCCGGCACCAGGCCGGGTTTATCGTTTCACACTTCGATCAATGCAGAATCTGGCTCAAGAACAACTTGGTCCGGTCATTCTGCGGGTTGTCGAAGAAGTCGTTCGGCGCTGCCTGCTCGACGATTTCGCCCTTGTCCATGAAGATCACACGGTTGGCCACGGTGCGCGCAAAGCCCATCTCGTGGGTCACGCACAACATGGTCATGCCGTCTTCGGCCAGGCCGATCATGGTGTCCAGCACCTCTTTGACCATTTCCGGATCGAGGGCCGAGGTCGGTTCGTCGAACAGCATGATTTTCGGCTTCATGCACAAGGCACGGGCGATGGCCACGCGCTGTTGCTGGCCGCCGGACAGTTGCCCCGGGAACTTGTGCGCCTGCTCCGGAATACGCACGCGCTCCAGGTAGTGCATGGCAATTTCCTCGGCCTTGCGCTTGGGCATCTTGCGCACCCACATCGGCGCCAGCGTGCAGTTCTGCAGGATGGTCAGGTGCGGGAACAGGTTGAAGTGCTGGAACACCATGCCGACTTCGCGGCGGATCGCTTCGATCTGCTTGAGGTCGTTGGTCAGCTCCACGCCATCGACCACGATGCGGCCCTGCTGGTGTTCTTCCAGGCGGTTGAGGCAGCGGATGGTGGTGGACTTGCCCGAACCCGACGGGCCGCACAGCACGATACGCTCGCCCTGCTTGACGTTGAGGTTGATGTCTTTCAACACGTGGAATTGGCCGTACCACTTGTTGACGCCCTGCATCTGGATAATGCCTTCAGGGCTCACAGGCTGTTTGATCGCTTCGCTCATAACAACAACTCCTAACGCTTGTGGCCTGTGTCGAGCTTGTGTTCCAAATGAATGGAATAGCGCGACATACCAAAACAGAAAATCCAGAACACCAGGGCGGCGAACACATAGCCTTCAGTGGCCATGCCCAGCCATTTCGGGTCGGCAGCGGCTTGCTTGACGCTGTTGAGCAGGTCGAACAGGCCGATGATGATCACCAGGCTCGTGTCCTTGAACAGCGCAATAAACGTGTTGACGATGCCCGGGATCACCAGCTTCAGGGCTTGCGGCAAAATCACCAGGCCCATGCTGCGCCAGTAGCCCAGGCCCATCGCCGCGGCCGCTTCGTATTGACCCTTGGGAATCGCCTGCAAGCCCCCGCGCACCACCTCGGCGACGTAGGCCGACTGGAACAGGATCACGCCGATCAACGCGCGCAGCAGCTTGTCGATGCCCATGCCTTCCGGCAGGAACAACGGCAGCATCACCGACGACATGAACAGCACGGTGATCAACGGCACGCCCCGCCAGAACTCGATGAAGGTCACGCAGACCACTCGAATCGCCGGCATGTTCGAACGCCGCCCCAGCGCCAGCAGGATGCCCAGCGGCAAGGCGCCAGCGATACCGACGGTGGCGATGACCAGGGTCAGCATCAGGCCGCCCCATTGGCTGGTGGCCACGTTGGTCAGGCCGAAGATCCCGCCGTGCAGCAGGAAGTAGGCGATGATCGGGTACAACACCAGGAAGCTCAGGCCGTAGATCGCCTTGCGCTGGAAACGCGAGATGAACAATGGCGCCACGCCAACGATGGCCAGCCACACGGTCAGGTCCACGCGCCAGCGCAGGTCGCCGGGGTAGTAGCCGTACATGAACTGCCCGAAGCGCTGTTGGATGAACACCCAGCAGGCGCCCTCCTTGGTGCAATCGGCGCGGGTCGTGCCGACCCAGTTGGCGTCGAGAATCGCCCAGTGCAGGATCGGCGGCACCACCAGGTAGACCAGGTAGAACGCCAGCAATGTCAGCAGGGTGTTGAGCCAACTGGAGAACAGGTTGGCGCGCATCCATGCCACCGGGCCGAAGACTTTGCTCGGCGGCGGCATATCCGGTTTGAAAGTATGCGTACTCATGGGCGTTTCCTCACCGCTCGATCAGCGCAATGCGCTTGTTGTACCAGTTCATCAGCAGGGAAATGCTGATGCTGATCGCCAGGTACACGCTCATGGTGATGGCAATGACTTCGATGGCCTGGCCGGTCTGGTTGAGCACCGTGCCGGCAAACAGCGAAACCATTTCCGGGTAGCCGATACCGGCGGCCAACGACGAGTTTTTCGCCAGGTTCAGGTATTGGCTGGTCAACGGCGGAATAATCACCCGCAGGGCCTGCGGGATGATGACCTTGCGCAGCGTCGGCCCGGGGCGAAGGCCCAGGGAGCGCGCGGCTTCGGTCTGGCCGTGGCTGACGGACTTGATGCCCGAGCGCACGATCTCGGCGATAAACGCTGCCGTGTACACGGTAAGCGCCAGGGTCAGGGCCAGCAGCTCAGGAATCAGGACCCAGCCACCGACGAAGTTGAACCCTTGCAGCTTGGGCATTTCCCAGTGCAACGGCGCGCCGAAGATCAAGGCGCACAACGCCGGGATCACGATAAACAGCGCCAGGCCGGCCCAGAATTTATGGAACGGTACGCCGGTCGCCTCAAAGCGCTTGTTGGCCCACCGGGCCATCAGCACGATCGCCACGAGGGCCACGACGATGCTCGCCACAAACGGCCAGAAGCCGTCGGCGGCGAGTGCTGCCGGCATGTTCAGGCCACGGCTGCTGACAAAGAAGGTGTCGCCGAAGTTATGGCTGTTGCGCGGCCCCGGCATGGTCAGGAACACCGCGAAATACCAGAACAGGATCTGCAGCAACGGCGGAATGTTGCGGAACACTTCCACATACACGGTCGCCAGCTTGTTGATCATCCAGTTCGGCGACAGCCGTGCCACGCCGATGATGAAACCGAGCAACGTCGCCAGGATCACGCCGATGAAGGTCACCAGCAAGGTGTTGAGCAAGCCGATCACAAAGACCCGGGCATAGCTGTCCGATTCGGTGTAGTCGATCAGGTGCTGCGCGATGCCGAAGCCGGCACTGCGCTCAAGAAAGTCGAAACCCGAGGTGATGCCCCGGTGCTGAAGGTTGGTCTGGGTGTTGTTGAAGAGGTACCAGCCCAGCGAGACCACCGCCACAATCGTGATGATCTGGAAGAGCCACGCACGCACTTTGGGATCGCTGAAGCTGAGCTTCTGCTTTGGTGCGCCGATTTGATTTTGCATGAAGTGCCCCGGAAATAATGGAACAGAACATCACCCGGCGGTTGGCCCACCGGGTGACAGAACCATCAGCGATCAGCGCACAGGGGGTGCGTATTGAATGCCACCGTTGTTCCACAGCGCGTTCAGGCCACGGTCGATTTCCAGCGGGGTGCTCTTGCCCAGGTTGCGCTCGAACATTTCACCGTAGTTACCGACTTGCTTGACGATCTGCACGACCCAGTCTTTCTTCACTTTCAGGTCTTTGCCGTACTCGCCATCAGCACCCAGCAGACGGGCGACGTCCGGGTTCTTGGTGGACTTGGCTTCAGCCTCGACGTTTTTGGAAGTGATGCCGGCTTCTTCAGCGTTGAGCATGGCGTAGCCAACCCAGCGCACGATGGCCAGCCACTCGTCGTCGCCGTTACGCACGACCGGGCCCAATGGCTCCTTGGAAATGGTTTCCGGCAGAACCACGTAGTCCTTCGGCGAAGCCAGCTTGCTGCGCTGGGCGAACAGTTGGGACTTGTCGGAGGTCAGCACGTCGCAACGACCGGATTCCAGCGACTTGGCGCTTTCATCGGAGGTGTCGAAGGTGATCGGGGTGTACTTGAGGTTATTGGCGCGGAAGTAGTCGGAAACGTTCAGCTCAGTGGTGGTACCGGCCTGGATGCAAATGGTTGCACCGTCCAGTTCCTTGGCACTTTTCACGCCCAGCTTGTTGTTTACCAGGAAGCCGATGCCATCGTAGTAAGTGATGAAGCCTGGGAATTTCAAGCCCATGCCCGCATCGCGAGAGCTGGTCATGGTGGTGTTACGCGAGAGGATGTCGACTTCGCCAGACTGCAGCGCGGTGAAACGCTCCTTGGCATTCAACTGGCTGAACTTGACCTTGGTCGCGTCGCCGAAAACGGCAGCGGCCACAGCGCGGCAAACGTCAGCATCGATCCCCAGGATCTTGCCGCTGGCATCCGGTACCGAGAAACCCGGCAGACCGTCACTCACGCCACATTGCACAAAGCCTTTCTTCTGCACGGCGTCCAGGGTGGCGCCTGCTTGGGCGAAACCGCTGACACCCAGTACAGCCGCCGCGCAAACGATGGCCAGGGTGGATTTCAATACCTTCATTCAAACCTCCAGTTGCTCTTGTTGTGTCGGAGCTCGAACCTCAGTGCACCCTTATGAGGCGATATTGACCCGTGTTGGCTTTTTTTGGGGTCAAGCAGCATGAGACTGTCGCAGTAATTCCAGTTGCTATCCCACGAGCGGCAGTCACTGATAGTGTTACCGTCCTAAGATAGTTCTGACATCGACCTACACATAGCAAGGCGCGTACCAGAGTGATGGCTGAGTCGTTTCAGCCCATGGTCAATAGGAAAAGATTCAACCTTGCGACATTCTCTTAACAGATCAACTCATTGCGCACCGTTCCGACGCACCCAATCGGAGCGCACGCACATTAATGGAGCAGACATGACCGAACCCTTGATTCTTCAGCCCGCCAAGCCCGCAGACGCCTGCGTAATCTGGTTGCATGGCCTGGGTGCCGATCGCTACGACTTTATGCCGGTGGCCGAAGCCCTGCAGGAAAGCCTGCTGACCACGCGCTTCGTCTTGCCCCAGGCACCGACACGCCCGGTGACGATCAACGGCGGCTACGAGATGCCGAGCTGGTACGACATCAAGGCCATGAGCCCGGCACGTTCGATCAGCCTGGAGGAGCTGGAAGTGTCGGCCAAAATGGTCACGGATCTGATCGAAGCGCAGAAGAGAACCGGAATAGACGCCTCTCGGATTTTCCTCGCCGGTTTTTCCCAGGGTGGCGCCGTGGTTTTCCACACGGCGTTTATAAATTGGCAGGGGCCCTTGGGCGGCGTCATCGCCCTCTCCACCTACGCGCCGACTTTCGGCGACGAGCTGGAATTGTCTGCCAGCCAGCAACGCATTCCCGCCCTGTGCCTGCATGGCCAGTACGACGACGTGGTGCAGAACGCCATGGGCCGCAGCGCCTTTGAGCATTTGAAGAGCCGTGGTGTCACCGTGACATGGCAGGAATACCCAATGGGTCACGAAGTGTTACCTCAAGAGATACACGACATCGGCGCCTGGCTGGCCGCTCGCCTGGGCTGAAACCGGCGTTTATGTAGCCGTATGACAGACGCACTACGCCGCGCCCGATTCTTGCATTACACTGGCCGGCGTATATTCCTTAACCAATTAATGAGATCACCGTGCTCAAAGCACTCAAGAAGATGTTCGGCAAAAGCGAGGCTGAGCCGCTCGCGCCTGTTCCCAGTGCTCCTGTCCCGACTGCCGGCAGCCGCAATGACGGTAAACAGCCCGGCCGGACCGCACCTGTCGCCCAGCCGAAGAAGCCGACGGTGACGCCACCTGAACCGGCAGCACCGGTCGAGGCCGCTATTGCGCCAGTCGCGCCAAAGCCGCGGCGCGAACGCGCACCCAAACCGGCGGTCATCCCCTGGAAACTCGAAGACTTCGTCGTCGAGCCACAGGAAGGCAAGACTCGCTTCCACGACTTCAAGCTGGCCCCGGAACTGATGCACGCCATCCAGGACCTGGGTTTCCCATACTGCACGCCGATCCAGGCGCAGGTGCTGGGCTTTACCCTCGCGGGCAAAGACGCCATCGGCCGCGCCCAGACCGGCACCGGCAAGACCGCCGCGTTCCTGATCTCGATCATCACCCAGCTGCTGCAGACGCCGCCGCCCAAGGAACGCTACATGGGTGAGCCGCGCGCGCTGATCATCGCGCCGACCCGCGAGCTGGTGGTGCAGATCGCCAAGGACGCCGCCGACCTGACCAAGTACACCGGCCTCAACGTCATGACGTTTGTGGGCGGCATGGATTTCGACAAGCAGCTCAAGCACCTCGAAGCACGGCATTGCGACATTCTGGTGGCCACGCCTGGCCGCCTGCTGGACTTCAACCAGCGCGGCGACGTGCACCTGGACATGGTCGAAGTGATGGTGCTGGACGAAGCCGACCGCATGCTCGACATGGGTTTCATCCCACAAGTGCGTCAGATCATTCGCCAGACTCCGCCGAAAAGCGAACGCCAGACCCTGCTGTTCTCCGCCACCTTCACCGAAGACGTGATGAACCTCGCCAAGCAATGGACCACCGACCCGTCCATCGTCGAGATCGAAGCGGAAAACGTGGCCAGCGAAAACGTCGAACAGCACATCTATGCCGTGGCCGGCGCCGACAAGTACAAGCTGCTCTACAACCTGGTCAACGACAACGGTTGGGAGCGCGTGATGGTGTTCGCCAACCGCAAGGACGAAGTGCGCCGCATCGAAGAGCGCCTGGTGCGCGACGGCGTCAACGCCGCGCAACTGTCCGGCGATGTGCCGCAACACAAGCGCATCAAGACCCTGGAAGGCTTTCGCGAAGGCAAGATCCGCGTGCTGGTGGCCACCGACGTGGCCGGGCGTGGTATCCACATCGACGGCATCAGCCACGTGATCAACTTCACCCTGCCGGAAGTGCCGGATGACTACGTGCACCGTATCGGTCGCACCGGTCGCGCGGGCGCTGCAGGGGTGTCGATCAGCTTTGCCGGCGAGGATGACTCGTATCAGTTGCCGTCGATCGAGGCCTTGCTGGGCCGCAAGATCAGCTGCGAGACGCCGCCGACGCACTTGCTGCGCGCCGTAGAGCGCAAACGCCCTTAAGCTGAAATGCGGTAAAC
>NZ_JANLOH010000005.1:0-124595 GCF_025466155.1 Pseudomonas sp. 13B_2.1_Bac1
GAGGTGCCGAGTGTTGGGGCAAGAGCCCTTTTGGTTACTTTTGGCTGGGCCGGCATTCCGGGCTTTTCCAAAAGTGACCCGCCGTAAGGGCGGAACCATAGGCGGCCGTTACCCAAATAACGGATATGCCCCCACAACCGATTTGACTCCCCTCCCACCCCCATGCTCTCCTACACACCTTGTTTCGGGTGCCCTTCACAGGGTGAAACGGGAAACCGGTGAGTCATCACATGACGAGTCCGGTGCTGCCCCCGCAACGGTAAGCGAGCGAAGTGTCAGATCCACTGTGCCATGGGCATGGGAAGGCGACGCTTTCAGGACTCCCAAGGAGCCCCCTCGCAAGCCCGGAGACCGGCCCGAAAAAATCAGATAACAAACCCGCGGTGGGCGGGCGCTGTTCAGAACCCTGCGTGCCTGGCTCGCGGGGTTTTCATGCGCTCGTTTCACCCTGACACCCAGAAGGGACGCGCCATGTCGATCATCAGCAGCACCTCGCACACCGCCAGCAGCTCCGCCACCCTGAGCCAACGCCTGACCGCCGCCATCGGCGCATCGATTCTCGGCGCGTGCCTGGTGTATTTCGCCGGTTTCTCGCACATCGAAGCAGTGCACAACGCTGCCCACGATACCCGCCACAGCGCTGCGTTCCCGTGCCACTGAGACCTGCCGACATGATCAAGCGTATTGCGCAAACCGCAGGTTTCACCGGCCTCCTGGCCGCCCTGCTGCTGACCCTGCTGCAAAGTTTCTGGGTAGCTCCGTTGATTTTGCAGGCGGAAACGTTCGAAAACGCCCCGGCCACTACTGAAGTGGCACATCAACATGCCGACGGCGCCGCCGCCCACAGCCACGACGCCGAGGCCTGGGAGCCGGAAGACGGCTGGCAACGGGTGCTCTCCACCACCGGCGGCAACCTGGTTGTTGCCGTGGGTTTTGCCCTGATGCTCGCCGGCCTCTACACCTTGCGCGCGCCTACTCGCACCGCTCAAGGCCTGCTGTGGGGCCTGGCCGGTTATGCGACCTTCGTACTGGCACCGACCCTGGGCCTGCCGCCTGAGCTGCCAGGCACCGCCGCTGCCGATCTCGCACAACGACAGATCTGGTGGATCGGCACCGCGGCCTCGACGGCGGCCGGCATTGCGCTGATCGTGTTCGGTCGCAACTGGCTGCTGAAAATCCTCGGCGTGGCGATCCTGGCGGTGCCACACGTAATCGGCGCACCGCAGCCGGAAGTGCATTCGATGCTGGCCCCGGAAGCCCTGGAAGCGCAGTTCAAGATCGCTTCGCAGCTGACCAACGTGGCGTTCTGGCTGGCCCTGGGTCTGATCAGCGCCTGGCTGTTCCGCCGCAACCGCGACGATCAATACTCGGCATGACCCTGGTGGTCGGCCTGGGCTGCCAGCGCGGCTGTGAGGTTCACACCCTGCTGGACCTGCTGGACAGCGCCCTCGCCGAAGGGGGGATCGAGCGCCAGCGCATCACTGCGCTGGCAAGCATCGACCGCAGGCAGGATGAACCGGGCCTGGTCGCCCTGTCCCGCCTGCTCGAGCTGCCGCTGCAGTGCTTCAGCGCCGACCAACTGGCGGTGTATGAAAACCGGCTGAGCCACAAATCAGCCGTCGCGTTCGCCCACACGGGCTGTCATGGCGTCGCCGAAAGCGCCGCCCTGGCCCTCGCCGAACACCTCGCCAGCGGCCCTGCCCGCCTGCTGATCACCCGCCGAAAAAACGCCCAGGCGACCTTTGCATTGGCCTGCGCAGGCTAAAACCCCGATAATTGCCTGCCCTGAACATGAACAATGTTCATACACGCCCGCTTTTAAACAGGAAATACCATGACCGTCTACTTTATCGGCGCAGGCCCTGGCGATCCGGAATTGATCACCGTCAAAGGCCAGCGGCTGATCCGCAGTTGCCCGGTGATTATCTATGCCGGCTCGCTGGTGCCGGCGGCGGTATTGGAAGGCCATCAGGCGCAGCAGGTGGTCAACAGCGCCGAACTGCACCTGGAACAGATCATCGACCTGATCAAGGCCGCCCATGCCAATGGCCTGGATGTGGCGCGGGTACACTCCGGTGACCCAAGCCTGTATGGCGCGATCGGCGAGCAGATCCGCTATTTGCGCGAACTGGGCATTCCGTTTCAGATCATCCCCGGCGTGACCGCGGTGGCGGCGTGTGCAGCGCTGCTGGAGACCGAATTGACCCTGCCGGACATTGCGCAGAGCGTCATCCTGACCCGCTACGCCGACAAAACCAGCATGCCCGCCGGCGAAGCGTTTGACAGCCTGGCGCAACACGGCACGACCATGGCGATTCACCTGGGGGTCAATCATCTGGAGAAGATCGTCGCGCAACTGCTGCCGCACTATGGCGCCGATTGCCCGATTGCCGTGGTGCACCGGGCGACCTGGCCGGATCAGGATTGGGCGCTGGGAACGTTGAGTGACATTGCAGAAAAGGTCGCCGCCAAGGGCTTCAGGCGTACCGCGTTGATTGTGGTGGGCCGGGTGCTGGCCAGTGATAGTTTCAGCGAGTCGTCGCTGTACCGGGCTGGGCATGCACACCTTTATCGGCCTTAATGCTAAACCTCATAAATCACATATAAGACACTGATTTAACTGAATAAATATAGATAAGAAATGTGGGAGCGGGCTTGCTCGCGAATGCGCTGTGTCAGTCAACTAATTGAGTGACTGGGGCACCGCATTCGCGAGCAAGCCCGCTCCCACTCTTGATCTGATTTGTCAGATATATAGCCTAAACCATTGAATTCAAAGCATAAAAAAACGGCGCTCACGGGGCGCCGTTTTTTTGTTCGCAGTGAACGCCTTACTCAGTAGTAGGCGTTTTCTTTCTGCGTGTGGTCAGTCACGTCGCGTACACCCTTGAGCTCTGGAATACGTTCCAGCAGGGTGCGCTCGATGCCTTCGCGCAGGGTCACGTCCGCCTGGCCGCAGCCCTGGCAGCCGCCGCCGAATTTCAATACGGCGATACCGTCTTCCACTACATCGATCAAGCTGACCTGACCGCCGTGGCTGGCCAGCCCCGGGTTGATCTCGGTCTGCAGGTAGTAGTTGATGCGCTCGTTGACCGGGCTGTCAGCATTGACGTTCGGCACCTTGGCGTTCGGCGCCTTGATAGTCAGCTGGCCGCCCATACGGTCGGTCGCGTAGTCGACCACGGCGTCGTCGAGGAAGGCTTCGCTGAAGGCGTCGATGTACGCGGTGAAGCTTTTCAGCCCCAGCGCGGTGTCTTCAGGTTTCTCTTCCCCAGGCTTGCAGTAGGCAATGCAAGTCTCGGCGTATTGGGTGCCGGGCTGGGTAATAAAGACGCGGATACCGATACCCGGGGTGTTCTGCTTGGACAGCAGGTCGGCCAGGTAATCGTGGGCGGCGTCGGTAATGGTTATGGCAGTCATGGAAACTCCTCACAGGCTTGAGGGCAGTTTACGCCAAATCATTACAGAGGTACAAAGTCCTAGTATTTTTGTCGGGATAAATTTGACCGTTGGTCGCCATCGAACCAGCCCTTGAGCAGGCGATAACTGCCCTTTTCCAGCCAGCGGTAGCTGCCCAGGGCACCCAGGCCGATGATCACCACGCACACCGCCAGCACGGCATACGGGTTCAGGCCGTAGCGCTGGGCGGCGTAACCACCGGCGGACAACACCAGCACGTGCAGCAGATACACCGAATAGGAATAGTCCCCCAGCACTTTAAGCAATCGATTGTCCGCAAAGAAGCGCTCCAGCGCCATGCACGCCACCACCAGCACCGCGCTGGGCAGGCCCCAGGTCAGCGCCCGTGGCGAAGCCGGCCAATGGTAGATAGCCAGCAGCGCGGCGGCGACGCCCAGCAACGGCAGCCACACGCCGGGACGAATCCAGCCCTTGCGGTAGAGCATGCCAATGCCGATGCCCATCAGGAACTCGACCACGATATCCGAGCGGTAGAACTCGCTGATCCAGCCGAATGACGTCCAGGCCTCGCACACCGCGAACAACAGCGCCGCGACCACCAGCAATCGCCACTGCCGACGGAACAGCAGCGCCCAGGCGAACAGCAGGTAGAAGAGCATTTCGTAGTTCAGCGTCCAGCCCACGTTAAGCGTCGGGTACACCCCATAGCCGCCGGGGTTCTCGGAAGGGATAAAGAACAACGACATCAGCACATGGGCCGCATCGACGCTCTGATCCGGCAGCATTGGCCGGGCAACTACCACCAGCAAGGCCATCAGCAAGGTGTAGAACCAATAGGCCGGCACGATGCGCAACAGGCGGTAGAGCAGGAATCGCCAGGGCGGCAGGTCCTTGTCCTGGGTGGACAGGAAGATCACCAGGCCGCTGATCACGAAAAACACGTCCACGCCCGCCGCGCCCTTTTCCACAAACAGCCGGCCCAGGGCGGTGTCCGCCTTGAAGCCGAAGAAAATCTGCATGAAGTGGTGCCCCACCACTGTCCAGGCCGCCAGAGCGCGCAGCGCCTGTACCGAGATCAACATTGTCCGCCACCCTTCCCAACACCGATGCCTGAAGTTGGGACCATGGCGGGCGGACAAAGGTCGATCAAAGATTCTCGTAGCGGTTCATATCCAGCACACCCTCTTCCACCGGCGTGGTTTCGTGGATGTAGCGCGACAGGTCATGGAAGTACTGCCAGAACAACGGATGGCTGCGGCGCACGCCCCAGCGGTCGACAATCTTCTCAAAGCGGTTGGCGTCCTTGGCCCGCTCCATTTCGGCGACGAACTCGGGGACTTCCTGCGCAGGAATGTTAAACATGAAGTTCGGGTAGCTGCTGAGCACGCCGGGGTAGATGGTCACAGTGTCCAGGCCCGGCTGATAGCGGTAGGCCTCACCCAGCAGGAACGCCACGTTACTGTGCGCGCGGTTGCGCAACATGCTGTAGACCACGCGCTTGCCGCGGGTGGTCTCGATCCGCAGCATCGTCGCCTCAGGCAACTGGTCGATGACCTTGAGCCCGGCTGCCGGGCGCGCCGTCAGGCGGCTCAGGGCCTGCTCGGCATCCTGCAGCGCCGGGTCGATCCCGTCACGCGAGCAAAAGGCGCCGTCACAACGGTTGATCGGGTCCGGGCTGGCATTCAGGTCGCCATATCGCGCGAGCAACTGGTTGGCAAAGTCACGCTTGGGGTCCCTGGCATCCAGGTGCAGGCCGGTGGGCGTGTCGTCGTCGATGGCCTCGTAGTCCAGCCACAACTTGAGCTTGCCGCTGTTCTGGTACCAGTCGTCGAGGAAATCCTCGCGACTGTCGGCCGGCATCAGGCGCAGGAAGTTCTGCTCGGCGCCGTTGCGGATCAAGTCGAAGTACAGGCGGGTCTGGGCCTGGTGCGACACATTGCCGAACACATCGAAGTTCACCGCCAATTGGTAATAGGTGCGTTCCAGCAGCGGGTAGTCGAACAGCCACATCGTCTGCGGCACCTCACCGATCAGGCCCTTGGTCACCGAGGCGCTGTCGAAGTGGCGGAAGATACTCAGCAAGGCATTGTCATTGCCGGCCCACAGGCTCGACCAACTCGGCGGCGGCAGATCGGCGTAACTGTCACGGCGCAAGGCCTCGTATTCATTGCGTTTGTCGCGGTAGGCCAGCCACAGGCTCAGCACGCTGCCGACGTCATCGTTCTGCCCCGGCATCGCCAGCAGCGGCGTGGCCTGGCCGCGATAACGCGCATCGGTGATGTACAGGTCGTGCTCAGGGTCCTGGAACAGGGCCCAGAAGTTGTCGCGGATCACGTCCGTGGCGATCTGCCCACGGCACACCGGCCCGCGAATGAAGGTGCGCACGAAGTATTCGGCGTTATCGAGCATGAACTGGTAGCGCGCCTTGGCCGGGATCGCCTCGAAGGTTTCGAACGGGTTGGCACGCCGGCCCGGCCCGTAACCCGGCAAGGCGTCGACCTGCCAGTTGCCGGCGTAGAACAACTCCTTGATCCGCGCCATCTTCGCCGCGCTGAACGGGTAAGTGATGTGGGTTTTATGCACGATCACGCCCTGCACTGGCCACAACCGGTAGTAGACCTGAGTGCCGGGGTCGTCATTCGGGCGGCGCGTGGCGATCAGGTCGATGGGCTGGCCGCTTGGCGTGCGCGAACGCACCCATTGGAAGAAATGCCCCGGCTCGCCGTTCTCGAAATAGATGTGCGCGAGGAACAGATGTTCGAACAACCAGCGCGCCACCAGGCTTTCACGGGCGCCCGGTTGGTTGAAGAGGTTTTCCCACTGCTGCACCTGCAGCGCTTCCCTGGCGCTGGGCGCCAGGCCCTGCTCGTCAATCGGCGCGCCGGAGGCCAGCCAGCGTTGCAGGGTCTGGTATTGCTGGTCGGTCAGGCCGGTGACGGCCAGCGGCATGCCTTCCTTGGGATGGGCGCCGGCATACGCGTTGAACTCGCCAGGCATTGCGCACATGTTCTCGCGGTTCAGGCCCAGCACGATGTCTTCGGGCAACTTGGCATTCGGCTGCAGCGGCGCGTTATGCCCCAGCTCCAGCATGCGCGCCATCAGTGCGGCCTGGCTGCCCTGGGCATCGAGTACCGAATAGAAGCCCTTCTGCTGCCAGGCCTGCTTGCCGAAGGCGTCGTAGAACAATCGGGTCGTCGGCGTGGCCTGGCTGCGTTCGCCGTCGTACACCGGCACTTTGGTAGCCCCGCGCGCCGCGCCCTCGGCGCTGCCCAGGTTCAACTGGCAGGCGGAGTCGTAGCAGGCATGGCAGGCCACGCATTTCTCGGTGAAGATCGGTTGGATGTCGCGGGTATAAGAGATCGCCGGAGCGGGACCTTCTGCCGTGGCAGTACTGGCTATCAAGGCCAGGACGGCGCTGACGATAAGACGAAGTGACATGTATCCGGTCCCGATTCAATGCGTGCGCTGAAAAATTGCAGACCAGTCTACCGATGTCGACGCGCCATCAACGTGAGCGATATTCATGCAAAAACCTTGCATGCTCTAAAAGCGCACAGGTTTGCTATGATCCACGCCCTCCGTAATGCCTGAACTAGAGTAGTCCCATGCCCGATCGTAGCGCTCGCCTGCACGCCCTTCACCAAGCCCTCAAGGAACGCATCCTGATCCTCGACGGCGGCATGGGCACGATGATCCAGAGCTATAAGCTCGAAGAGCAGGACTACCGTGGCAAGCGCTTCGCCGATTGGCCAAGCGACGTCAAGGGCAACAACGACCTGCTGGTGATCACCCGTCCGGACGTGATCGGCGGCATCGAAAAAGCCTACCTGGATGCCGGTGCCGACATCCTCGAAACCAACACCTTCAACGCCACGCGCATTTCCATGGCCGACTACGGCATGGAAGAACTGGCCTACGAATTGAACGTGGAAGGCGCACGCCTGGCGCGCAAGATCGCCGACGCCAAGACCCTGGAAAACCCGGCCAAGCCGCGTTTCGTCGCCGGCGTGCTCGGCCCTACCAGCCGCACCTGCTCGCTGTCGCCGGACGTGAACAACCCCGGCTATCGCAACGTGACCTTCGATGAACTGGTGGAGAACTACACCGAGGCCACCAAGGGCCTGATCGAAGGTGGCGCCGACCTGATCCTGATCGAGACCATCTTCGACACCCTCAACGCCAAGGCCGCGATCTTCGCCGTGCAAGGCGTGTTCGAGGAGTTGAATGTCGAGCTGCCGATCATGATCTCCGGCACCATCACCGACGCCTCCGGCCGTACTCTGTCGGGCCAGACCACCGAAGCGTTCTGGAACTCCGTGGCCCATGCCAAGCCGCTGTCCGTCGGCCTCAACTGCGCCTTGGGTGCCAGCGAGCTGCGCCCGTACCTGGAGGAGCTGTCGAACAAGGCCAACACCCATGTGTCCGCGCACCCCAACGCCGGCCTGCCCAACGAATTCGGCGAGTACGACGAACTGCCGTCGCAAACCGCCAAAGTCATCGAGGAATTCGCCCAGAGCGGCTTCCTGAATATCGTCGGCGGCTGCTGCGGCACCACGCCGGGCCATATCGAAGCCATCGCCAAGGCCGTGGCCGGGTATGCGCCGCGCGTGATCCCGGACATTCCCAAGGCCTGCCGCCTGTCGGGCCTGGAGCCGTTCACGATTGATCGCAGCTCGCTGTTCGTCAACGTCGGCGAGCGGACCAACATCACCGGTTCCGCGCGCTTTGCCCGCCTGATCCGTGAAGACAACTACACCGAGGCCCTGGAAGTCGCCCTGCAGCAGGTCGAAGCCGGCGCCCAGGTGATCGACATCAACATGGACGAAGGCATGCTGGATTCGAAGAAGGCCATGGTGACCTTCCTCAATCTGATTGCCGGCGAACCGGACATTTCCCGCGTACCGATCATGATCGACTCCTCGAAGTGGGAAGTCATCGAGGCTGGCCTCAAGTGCATCCAGGGCAAGGGCATCGTCAACTCGATCAGCATGAAGGAAGGCGTCGAGCAGTTCATTCACCACGCCAAGCTGTGCAAGCGCTACGGCGCGGCAGTGGTGGTGATGGCGTTCGACGAAGCCGGCCAGGCCGACACCGAGGCGCGCAAGAAAGAAATCTGCAAACGCTCCTACGACATCCTGGTGAATGAAGTCGGCTTCCCGCCGGAAGACATCATCTTCGACCCGAACATCTTCGCGGTCGCCACCGGTATCGAGGAGCACAACAACTACGCCGTCGACTTCATCAACGCCTGTGCCTATATCCGCGACGAGCTGCCGTACGCGCTGACCTCCGGCGGCGTGTCCAACGTGTCGTTCTCGTTCCGCGGCAACAACCCGGTGCGCGAGGCAATCCACTCGGTGTTCCTGCTGTATGCGATCCGCAACGGCCTGACCATGGGGATCGTCAACGCCGGCCAGTTGGAGATCTACGACCAGATCCCGACCGAGCTGCGCGACGCCGTGGAAGACGTGGTGCTCAACCGCACCCCGGAAGGCACCGATGCCCTCCTCGCCATTGCCGACAAGTACAAGGGTGACGGCAGCGTCAAGGAAGCCGAGACCGAGGAATGGCGTGGCTGGGACGTCAACAAGCGCCTGGAACACGCACTGGTCAAGGGCATCACCACCCACATCGTCGAAGACACCGAGGAATCTCGCCAGTCGTTCGCGCGCCCCATCGAGGTGATCGAAGGCCCGTTGATGTCCGGCATGAACATCGTCGGCGACCTGTTCGGCGCCGGCAAAATGTTCCTGCCCCAGGTGGTCAAGTCCGCGCGCGTGATGAAGCAGGCCGTGGCCCACCTGATCCCGTTCATCGAGCTGGAAAAAGGCGACAAGCCGGAAGCCAAGGGCAAGATCCTGATGGCGACGGTGAAGGGCGACGTGCACGACATCGGCAAGAACATCGTCGGCGTGGTCCTCGGTTGCAACGGCTATGACATTGTCGACCTGGGCGTGATGGTGCCGGCGGAGAAGATCCTGCAGGTGGCCAAGGAGCAGAAGTGCGACATCATCGGGCTCTCGGGCCTGATCACGCCGTCCCTGGACGAGATGGTCCACGTGGCCCGCGAGATGCAGCGCCAGGACTTCTACCTGCCGCTGATGATCGGCGGCGCGACCACTTCCAAGGCGCACACGGCGGTGAAGATCGAACCCAAGTACAGCAACGATGCGGTGATCTACGTGACCGACGCCTCGCGCGCGGTGGGCGTGGCCACGCAGCTGCTGTCCAAGGAGCTGAAGGCCGGCTTCGTCGAGAAGACCCGCCTGGAATACATCGACGTGCGTGAGCGCACCTCCAACCGCAGCGCGCGCACCGAACGCCTGAGCTACCCGGCAGCCATCGCCAAGAAGCCGCAGTTCGACTGGGCAACCTACACGCCGGTGAAGCCGACCTTTACCGGCTCCAGGGTGCTGGACAATATCGACCTCAAGGTGCTGGCCGAGTACATCGACTGGACCCCTTTCTTTATCTCCTGGGACCTGGCCGGCAAATTCCCGCGCATCCTCGACGATGAAGTGGTCGGCGAAGCCGCCACCGCGCTGTATGCCGATGCCCAGGAAATGCTCAAGAAGCTGATCGACGAAAAGCTCATCAGCGCACGTGCGGTGTTCGGCTTCTGGCCGACCAACCAGGTGCAGGACGATGACCTGGAAGTCTACGGTGATGACGGCCAGCCGATCGCCCGGCTGCACCACCTGCGCCAGCAGATCATCAAGACCGACGGCAAGCCGAACTTCTCCCTGGCCGACTTCGTCGCACCCAAGGACAGCGGCGTCACCGACTACATCGGTGGCTTCATCACCACCGCCGGCATCGGCGCCGAAGAAGTGGCCAAGGCCTACCAGGACGCGGGAGACGACTATAACTCGATCATGGTCAAGGCCCTCGCCGACCGCCTCGCCGAAGCCTGCGCCGAGTGGCTGCACCAGCAGGTGCGTAAAGAGCACTGGGGGTATGCCAAGGACGAGCAACTGGATAACGAGGCGCTGATCAAGGAGCAGTACAGCGGCATCCGCCCTGCCCCCGGCTACCCGGCCTGCCCGGATCACACCGAGAAAGCCCAGCTGTTCCAACTGCTCGACCCCGAGGCCCGCGAAATGCACGCCGGGCGCAGCGGTGTGTTCCTCACCGAGCACTACGCGATGTTCCCGGCGGCGGCGGTCAGCGGTTGGTACTTCGCCCACCCGCAGGCGCAGTATTTTGCCGTGGGCAAGATCGACAAGGACCAGGTCAGCAGCTACACCGCACGCAAAGGCCAGGACCTGGCCGTGACCGAGCGCTGGTTGGCCCCTAACCTGGGCTACGACAACTGACGCCTGGGGGATTGTCTATGCTGTCCCTCACACACCTTGTGTCGAGGGATGTATGGACGATCCAGCCAACAACAAGCCGCCAACCTTCTGGCAGATGCTCCACAGCGTGATGGCGGCCGCCTTTGGCGTGCAGAGCGGCAAGAACCGCGCCCGCGACTTCACCCACGGCAAGCCCAGCCACTTTGTGATCCTGGGCATTCTGTTCACGGCGGTGTTTGCGCTGACGCTGTTTGGCATCGTGCAACTGGTGCTGCACGTGGCGGGCGTGTAAACCCAACCTGTCTGCAGGAGCTGGCAAGCCAGCTCTTACAGGGGTCTGTATCTATTACTACTGGTGGCTGACCCAGAACACGGCAGTGCCAACCACCAGGATTATCAAGAACAGAATGGCCCAGGCGTCCACGGTACTGTCGGGTTTACGGGCTTTTGTCGAATTGCTCATCGCATCGCCTCTTGTCGGTTTTATAGGTGATCACGTTCAGACACGATCACAGTAAAGTCGACTATTGCCCGCATGACAAATGTGGGTATCGCGATAACCGTTCTCATTAGTCATTTTGGTTATTTGCATATACTCAAACATCACTTTTGCGCATAAACGCAAACTGGTATCGTGCGCCGGCTCCGTTGGGAGTGCGCGGCCGTGCGCGCAGATTTGCCGAGAACAGGACCTATATGTACGTATACGACGAATACGATCAGCGCATCATCGAGGACCGCGTCAAGCAGTTCCGTGATCAGACCCGACGCTACCTAGCAGGTGAACTGAGCGAAGAAGAGTTCCGCCCTCTGCGCCTGCAAAATGGCCTTTATGTTCAGCGCTTTGCGCCGATGTTGCGAGTTGCCGTGCCCTACGGCCAGTTGACCTCGCGCCAGATGCGCATGATGGCCAAGATTGCCCGCGACTTCGACAAAGGCTATGCCCACATCAGTACCCGCCAGAACGTGCAGTTCAACTGGCCGGCGCTGGAAGATGTGCCGGACATCCTGGCCGAACTGGCGACCGTGCAGATGCACGCCATTCAGACCAGCGGTAACTGCCTGCGCAACGTGACCACCGACCAGTTTGCCGGCGTTGCCGCCGACGAGCTGATCGACCCACGCCCCTGGTGTGAAATCGTCCGCCAATGGACGACGTTCCACCCAGAATTCGCCTACCTGCCGCGCAAGTTCAAGATCGCCATCAATGGCTCGACTTCGGACCGCGCGGCCATCGAAGTCCACGACATCGGCCTGGAGCCGGTGTACAACACCGCCGGCGAGCTGGGCTTCCGCGTGCTGGTGGGCGGTGGCCTCGGCCGGACCCCGGTGGTCGGTGCGTTCATCAACGAATTCCTGCCGTGGCAGGACCTGTTGAGCTACCTCGACGCGATCCTGCGGGTCTACAACCGCTATGGCCGTCGTGACAACAAGTACAAGGCCCGGATCAAGATCCTGGTCAAGGCGCTGACCCCTGAGGTATTCGCCCAGAAAGTCGACGCCGAGATGGAACACCTGCGCGGCGGCCAGACCACCCTGACCGAAGCCGAAGTACACCGTGTGGCCAAGCACTTCGTCGACCCCGAGTACAAGGCCCTGAGCAATCAGGACGCCGAGCTCGCCGCGCTCGACCAGCAGCACCCAGGCTTTGCCCGCTGGCGCACCCGCAACACCCTGGCGCACAAACGTCCTGGCTATGTAGCCGTGACCCTGTCGCTGAAACCGACCGGCGTTGCCCCGGGCGATATCACCGACAAACAGCTGGACGCCGTCGCCGACCTGGCCGATCGCTACAGCTTCGGTCAGCTGCGTACTTCCCACGAGCAGAACATCATTCTCGCGGACGTTGAACAGAGCCAACTGTTCACCCTGTGGGGCGAGCTGCGCGAAGGCGGTTTCGCCACGCCGAACATCGGCCTGCTGACCGACATCATCTGCTGCCCGGGCGGCGACTTCTGCTCCCTGGCCAACGCCAAGTCGATCCCGATCGCCGAATCGATCCAGCGCCGCTTCGACGACCTGGACTACCTGTTCGACATCGGCGAGCTGGACTTGAACATCTCCGGTTGCATGAACGCCTGTGGTCACCACCACGTCGGCCACATCGGCATCCTGGGCGTGGACAAGAAAGGCGAAGAATTCTACCAAGTGTCCCTGGGTGGCAGCGCCAGCCGCGATGCGAGCCTGGGCAAGATCCTCGGCCCGTCCTTCGCCCAGGAAGCCATGCCCGAGGTGATCGGCAAGCTGATCGACGTGTACATCGAACAGCGCACCGAAGATGAGCGTTTCATCGACACCTACCAGCGCATCGGCATTGACCTGTTCAAGGAGCGCGTCTATGCAGCGAATCATTAAGAACAACGAAGTCGTCGACGAAACCTGGCACCTGCTGCCCAAGGACGCGAGCTTCGATGGCATTTCCAACTGCGACGACCTGATCGTGCCGCTGGCCCTGTGGCGCGAACACGGTCACGCCCTCAAGGCCCGCGACGGCGGCCTGGGTGTGTGGCTGGACGCCGATGAAGAAGCCGAGGAAATCGGCGAAGACGTGGCGCACTTCCAGGTTATCGCCCTGAACTTCCCGGCCTTCACCGATGGTCGCAACTACTCCAATGCCCGCCTGTTGCGTGACCGCTACGGTTACAAGGGCGAGCTGCGGGCGATTGGCGACGTGCTGCGCGACCAGCTGTTCTACCTGCACCGCTGCGGCTTCGATGCCTTCGCCTTGCGCGCCGACAAAGACCCGTACGAAGCACTGGAAAGCCTCAAGGATTTCTCGGTGACGTACCAGGCTGCAACGGATGAACCGCTGCCGCTGTTCCGTCGCCGCTGAGTCTGCACAAATGAAAAAGCCCTGGCATGCCAGGGCTTTTTTTATGCGTTGAGTTTGATCGACGCCAGCACCTGTTTCTGCCCCATCGAACACGGCACACCTTCCGGTTGCGCGCGTACCGCGTCGATCACCCCGAGTAGCTGCGCCTTGCTGTGCGCCAGTTGCGTCTGCATCACTTCAATCTGCTCGACCTTGCGCTCGAGCGCCTTGATCAACTCGTCGCGCTTGTGCTCGCCGGGGGCCGGCATCAGCGCCTTGAGTTCCTGCAAGGTGAAGCCGGCCTGCTGGGCGCTCTGAATCAAGCGCAGCGTCTGCAAGGCCTCCGGTGCATAGCGGCGATAGCCATTGGCCTGGCGCCCCACCTGGCTGATCAGCCCTTCGGCTTCATAGAAACGGATACGCGACGCCGCCAGCCCGCTCTGTTTGGCCAACTCACCAATATTCATCGACACTGCCTGCTTGACATTAAAGTTAACTTTAAGCTTAGCCTGAGGCCTCCCCTGCTCAGGAGTCAACCCATGTCACCCTTTGAACCCTTGCAACTGCCCAACGGCCAAGTCATCGCCAACCGTATCGCCAAGGCCGCGATGGAAGAGAATATGGCGGATGCCCAACAGGCCCCGTCCCGCGAATTGAAGCAGTTGTACAAGACCTGGGCAGACGGCGAACCGGGCCTGCTGCTGACCGGCAACGTGATGATCGACCGCCACGCCATGACTGGCCCCGGCGGCGTGGCCCTCGAAGACGAACAGCACCTGGACAGCTTTCGCGAATGGGCCGATGTGGCCCGCGCCAAGGGCGTGCATTTCTGGGTGCAGCTCAGCCATCCGGGCCGCCAGACCATGGCCAACCTGGGCCAGCAGGCAATAGCGCCTTCCGCCGTCGCCCTTGACCTGGGCGGCTTTTCCAAGATGTTCGCCAAGCCCAGGGCCATGACGGAGGAGGATATCCAGGACGTGATCAAGCGCTTCGCCACCAGCGCCCGCCTGGCTGAAAAAGCCGGCTTTACCGGGGTACAGATTCACGGCGCGCATGGCTACTTGATCAGCCAGTTTCTGTCGCCGCTGAGCAATCGGCGCACCGACCGTTGGGGTGGTTCGCTGGAGAACCGTGCGCGCCTGCTGCTGGAGGTGATCCACGCAGTGCGCGCCAACGTCAGCGCGTCATTTTGCGTAGCAGTCAAACTCAATTCGGCGGACTTCCAGCGCGGCGGCTTCGACGAGGCCGACGCGCGCGCCGTGATCGAGATGCTCAACCCGCTGCCCATCGACCTGCTCGAGCTGTCCGGCGGCAGCTATGAAGCACCGGCCATGCAGGGCGAGGCACGCGACGGCCGCACCCTGGCGCGTGAAGCCTACTTCCTGGCCTTCGCCAGCGAAGTGGCCGCCATCGCCACGATGCCGGTAATGGTCACCGGTGGTATCCGCCGCCTGCCCATCGTGCAACAAGTGCTCGACAGCGGCATCGCCATGGCCGGCATCGCCACCGCGCTGACCCTGGAGCCGCAACTGATCAAGCACTGGCGCGAAGGCCGCGACCTCAACCCGCAACTGCAACCTATCGACTGGAAGCGCAAACCCCTGGCCGCCCTCGCCATCCTCGCCGTGGTGCGCTACCAGATGCGCCGCCTGAGCCGTGGGCACCGGCCCAATCCCAAGGTGATCGCATGGACGGCGCTGGTCCGCGACCAGTGGTTTATCGCGCGGCGTACCCGGCAATACCGTGCGGCCATGACGCAATCTTCACATTAAGCGCGGAGCATTCGCCGTGATCGAACTGTCCCCTATTGATCAGCAATTTTTAACCTCACTGACGATTGGAGTTCTTCATGGCGAAAATCAACCTGGCCCAGCAATTGGCGACCACCCTTGAACAGGCGGGCATCAAGCGCATCTGGGGCCTGACCGGCGACAGCCTCAATGGCCTCACCGACGCCCTGCGCACCATGGACAGCATCGAGTGGATGCACGTGCGCCACGAAGAAGTGGCCGCCTTCGCCGCCGGTGCCGAGGCCGCCGCCACCGGTGAACTGACCGTGTGCGCCGGCAGCTGTGGGCCGGGCAACCTGCACTTGATCAATGGCCTGTTCGACTGCCATCGCAACCATGTGCCGGTACTGGCGATTGCGGCGCAGATCCCTTCGTCCGAGATCGGCCTGAACTACTTCCAGGAAACCCATCCCCAGGAGTTGTTCAAGGAGTGCAGCCACTTCATCGAGCTGGTCACCAACCCCGAGCAGATGCCGCACGTGCTGCACCGCGCCATGCGCTCGGCGATCCTCAATCGCGGCGTGGCGGTGGTGGTGATTCCGGGGGATGTGTCGCTGCTGGAGGTCGAAGACAAACTCAAGCCCTGGCCGGCCCTGCACGCACCGCGCACCCTGCCGGCGGAACAGGACCTGCAGCGCTTGACCGAAATCCTCGAGAGCAGCGAGAAAGTCACCCTGCTGTGCGGCAGTGGCTGCGCCGGTGCCCACGATCAGGTGGTCGCCCTGGCTGACGCCCTGGGTGCCCCAGTGGTGCACGCCCTGCGCGGCAAGGAGCACGTGGAATGGGACAACCCGTTCGACGTGGGCATGACCGGCCTGATCGGCTTCAGCTCCGGTTACCACGCCATGCTCGACTGCGACACGCTGATCATGCTCGGCACCGACTTCCCGTATCGCCAGTTCTACCCGACTGACGCGAAGATCATCCAGGTCGACCGCAACCCGCAGGCGCTGGGCCGTCGTGCCACGCTGGACCTGGGCATCGCCGCCGACGTCAGCGAGACCCTCGACGCGTTGCTGCCACGCCTGACCCGCAAGACCGATCGCAGCTTCCTCGAGACTTCCCTGAAGCACTACGAGAAAGCCCGCCAGGGGCTGGATGACCTCGCGCAACCGTCGAAGGCCAATCGACCGATTCACCCGCAGTACGTCGCGCGCCTGCTCAGTGAACTGGCCGATGACGATGCCATCTTCACCGCCGACGTCGGCTCGCCGACCGTGTGGGCCGCACGCTACTTGAAGATGAACGGCCGGCGCCGGCTGATCGGCTCGTTCAACCATGGTTCCATGGCCAATGCCATGCCCCAGGCCATCGGTGCCCAGGCGGCATTCCCCGGGCGGCAAGTGATTTCGATGTCGGGTGACGGCGGCTTTGCCATGTTGATGGGGGATTTCATCTCGTTGGCACAGCTGCAGTTGCCGGTCAAAGTCATCGTGTTCGATAACTCATCCCTGGGTTTTGTCGCCATGGAAATGAAGGCCGCCGGCTACCTGGATGCCGGCACCGAGTTGAAAAACCCGGACTTCGCGGCGATGTCCAACGCCATGGGCATCCTCGGCATTCGCGTGGAGCAATCCGAAGACCTGGAACCGGCCCTGCGTCGCGCCCTGGCCCATGATGGCCCGGTGCTGGTGGATGTGGTCACCGCGACCCAGGAACTGGTGATGCCGCCAACCATCAAGCTCGAGCAGGCCAAGGGCTTCAGCCTGTATATGCTCAAGGCGGTGATGAGCGGGCGCGGCGATGAAGTGATCGAACTGGCGCGCACCAACTGGCTGCGATAAAGCCGGCTGGGCGGGGAGCGGGCGTGCCCACTCCCCCGTTTGGCTCGGCTTATCGGCTCAGGCTGTCTGTTTTTCTACCCACTGGCCGTAGGCATCAATAAAGGCCTGCAGGAACGGTTTGGTCTTGTCCGAGACCTTGCCGGACTCATCGAACACGCTGCCCGCGCCCCCCAGGTAGGCCTCCGGTTGCTGCATGCACGGCACATTGAGGAACACCAGCGACTGACGCAGGTGGTGGTTGGCGCCAAACCCACCAATCGCACCCGGCGACACGCTGATGATGGCGCCCGGCTTGCCGCTCCAGGCACTTTGGCCGTATGGGCGCGAACCCACGTCAATTGCATTCTTCAACGGGGCGGGCACGGAGCGGTTGTACTCCGGTGTCACAAACAGCACCGCGTCGGATGAGCGTACTTGCTGACGGAAAGTACTGTACGCTGCCGGCGGCGCAGCACCGTCGATGTCTTCGTTGTAGAGCGGCAAATCGCCAATTTCCACAATGTTCAACTTCAGGTTGGCAGGGGCCAGTTCGGCCAATGCCAGGGCGACCTTGCGGTTGATCGAGTCTTTTCTCAAGCTGCCAACCAGGACGGCAATCGTGTAGACCTTGCTCATTGGGGGTTCCCGACGTCTGACTAAAGGAGCTTGTAGTTATAGAGTCTTCGCGGCGTGTTCACCAGAAGGTTTTGATAATCCTCCAGGCGTTTGTCTCGCAGTCCAATGCGTAGGAAGTGTCTGAAAAGGTCAGCGAATAGTATTTTTTTTCCATAGGTAAACTACCCCGCTCTATGACGGTCTACACCACCGCAAATCGAGTGTTTATCTCCAGAGGTTCTAAACAGATGGCAGCAGTACTAGTCGGACAGTTTCATGCCAGAGACGCAGAAGGACGTGTGTACTCGGTGCATGAGTTCCAGGAATCCAACCCGGCGCAAGGCGACCTGGCTGGCTCGGCACCCACCACCACCTACAAGCTGGCCATTGGCGACCGTGTAGAAAAACTGGAAGGCGATGAGTTCAAGCTGATCCAGTCGGGGACCATCATCGTGCGCGAATCGCAGACCACCCTCGCTTCATAAGCCTGATCCCCCGAACGTACCCGCTCAGTCCCGGCCATTGACGGCATTGACTGGGCCGGGCGATCACGGCCGACGGATCTCGGTGATTTCCAGCCCCGGCTCCCCGTCGACCTGCTTGAGCGTCACCATCAACCTCCCCCGCTCGCCCTCCACCGCATACATCAGGCGCGTGTAGCCCGGCGAGTTGTACGCGGGATACGCCACCACCTGCCTGACCAGCGTCATGTCCAGCACCGTACCCACCTGCGCGCCCACCTGTTCCTCGGCACGGATAAACGCCTCCAGGGCAAGGTTTTGCGCGGTGATTTCGTCATGATTGCTGAAGAGATAAGCGGCCACGCCCCCTACGGTCACCAGGACCAGCAGTGGCTTGGCCGTTACCCCGAGGAATATCGAGGGCAAACGCATATGAGACCAGACCTGTTTTTGTTGTGTGTGCCGGTCACCGGCTTTGGTCGTTGTCGATCAGACGAGCCATTCTAATCAGGTCGATGGGTAATGCCAGATGATTTACTGGTCGCCGTAGGTAATATCCTTGTTCTCACCCACGCCGCCCAGTGTGCGGTCCTTGCCGAACGAAAACAGATCGAACGGCGTTCGCGTCTGGGTGGGCGGGAAGTGGTACTGATAGGCAACGCCCCAGGGATCGCTCAGCAGGTCTTCGTCGACATAGGGCCCCTTCCATTTCGTCTCGCCCGCCGGCTGCGCGGCCAGGGCCTCAAGGCCCTCGCTGTCAGTCGGGTAGCGGCCGGTGTCCTGGTGGAACCGCTCGACGGCTTCACCGAGCGTGGCCACCTGGGTCTTGGCCGTGGAAATTTCCGTCAGCGCCACATCGCCGAACAATCGCGGGCCCACGGCAAGTGCGAGCAAGCCAATGATGACGAGTGCCACCAACACCGCCCACCGGGTAAAGCCGTGTTGGCGCTGAAGGGTATAGACCCTGGTACTTCCCGGCATGGTAAGGCTCTCCGTCATCGCGCGATTGAACACTCTTTATACAGCCTGCTGGTTGCAGTTGCGTGCATGATTAACGGTAGTCGACGCCAATCAACGCCCCAGCTCTTTTTTGCCCACCCATTGAATCCCCGTCCTCCTGACCCTAGACTCCGGCCATGCGTTTACGTCATATCGAAGTGATTCAGGCCATCTTGCAGACCGGACACCTCGGCACGGCCGCCGAATGGTTGCAACTGCCTGTGGGCGATGTAGAGGCGACGCTCAAGGATGCCGAGCAGCAAGTGGGTTTCATGTTGTTCGCCAGCGTGCGCGGGCGCTTGCAAGCGACCCGCGAGACCCTGGAGCTGCAGGTCGAAATGGCCCACCTGCAGGAAGCGCTGGAACCGGTGCAACGCCTGGCCAGCCGTTTGAAACACCATCACGCTCCGACCTTGCGCGCCCTCTGCACTCCGCCGCTGGCCAACCAATTGTTGCCACACAGCATTGCAGTGCTGCGCCGACGCTTCCAGGACACACCGTGCAACCTCTCCAGCCAGCCGACGCGGGACATCGTCAGGAGCCTGCTGCTGCATGAAGCCGACGTCGGCTTGAGCCTGCATGACCCGCAGCACCCGCAAATCCACTGCAGCGTGCTGGCCCAAGGCAAGCTGCAACTGCTGGCGCCCCATGGCTGGCTCAAGCCCAAGCAAAAGTACATTGCGCTGCAGGACCTGGCCGGCCAATCGATGATCGGGCTGGAAGGACAAGACCCGCTCAGCCGTCTGCTGGACGCCAAGCTGCAAGCCTTGCGCCCGCTGCCGGTGGTGCAGACACGGGTGCAGACTTACCAGATGATGCGCAGCATGGTGGAAGCCGGCGAAGGCCTGGCGATTGTCGACCCCTTCACCGCGTTCGGTGCGCGCGAGGCCGGGCTGGATGCCTGCCCGGTGTCGCCGCCGATCATGGTCAACCTGTATGCGCTGACCCTCAAGGAGGGCGTGGCCTCACCGGCCCTGAATGCGTTGCTGGAGATCGTCACGCAAAAGGCTGAGGGCCTGCTCGCCAGCGACACCAAACCCCTCGCCCCTACACCTTGAACAACCGATACCAGAAAATCGCCACTTCGCGGGTCTGCGGATCAATGCCGCGATAGCGCAGGTGGTCGATCCCGCCCATCACATAGCCGCAACGCTCATACAAACGGCAGGCCCCCAGGTTGTTGTTCTGGGTTTCGAGCATCATGCCCGGCAGGTTTTTCTTGCGGCTCCAGAACTGCGCCACATCCAGCAACGCCTTGGCCACTCCATGGCGTCGCGCGGGCAACGCCACCGCCAACTCGTCCACGTGGGCAAAGCCGTTCCAGTTGGTACTGATCACGATATGCCCGACCGCCCGATCATCCAGGTACGCCATGAAGATCGCACTGTCCGGCGCATCGCGAAAACTGGCGAATTCCTCCGGGTCGATGCCATAGCACTTGCGGTACGGTACGATGCGCTCCACGGGCCATTGATCGACCCGCTTGCCCATCTGCGGCTCACCGTAGGCAACGACCTCGAAGCTGAAGTCATTGCCCCACACGTAGGCATCAAAGCCTTCGTCGGCGACCCGTACACTGAGCCCCGGATACTTCGGGTTCATTACAGCTTGCATAAACATTCTTAACCCTTGATGCAATCGACGGTGTAACAACGACCACTGCCGTCGTCTTCGTGTTGCAATCCATGAACATCGGCGACAAAACCGGGAAAACTGCTATCGAACGTCCGGGCAAAGGCCAGGTAGTCAATGATCGATCGCGTCGACTCGGTAAAGCGCTCGCCCGGCATGATCAGCGGGATGCCGGGCGGATAAGGCACCAGCATCACCGCGGCTATGCGCCCTGGCAACGCATCGATAGACACCGCTTCCACCTCGCCCCTGACCAGTTGGTCGTAGGCGTGCGCCGGTTTCATCGCGATTTCCGGTAAAACCGTGTACATCCGTTTGAGGTGCTTGGCGGTCGCGTTGCTACGGTAGCAGCTATGCAACTGATCGCACAGGTCGCGCAGGCCGAGGCCCTGATAGCGCAACGTGCCCTGTGCGAACACCGATGGCAAACAACTGGCCAGGCTGGCATTGGCGTCGTAGTTGCGCTTGAACTCCAGCAACTCGGTGAGCAAGGTACTCCATTTACCCTTGGTGATGCCCATCGAAAACAGCACCAGGAAGGAATACAACCCGGTCTTTTCCACCACCAGCCCACGTTCCCAGAGGAATTTACTGACCACCGCCGCAGGAATGCCGCAGTCGCTGAGGGCGCCACCGGTGTTGAGTCCCGGCATCACCAGGGTGACTTTGATCGGGTCCAGCAGCACGTAGTCCTCAGCCACATCGCCGAAGCCGTGCCAATCATCCTGCGGCTGCAACAGCCAATCCGCCGTCGCCACGCGGTCGATACCGGCCACCGAGGGCGGTTGCCAGATGGAAAACCACCAGTCCTCAGCGGCAATGTGCTGGCGCAGATTGGCCAGCGCGCGACGAAAGCTCAGGGCCTCGTCGAACATTTCCTGCAGCAGCGAACGCCCGGCGGGGCCTTCCATCATCGCCGAGGCCACGTCCAGCGAGGCGATGATGCTGTACTGCGGCGAGGTGGAAATATGCATCATGAACGCTTCGTTGAACCGATCACGGTCCAGCTGGCGGGCGCCACCGTCCTGCACATGGATCATCGAGGCCTGGCTGAACGCCGCCAACAGCTTGTGCGTTGAGTGGGTGGTGAACACCAGCGGGCTGTCCGGGGTCCGCGAGGTGCCCATGCCATAGCGGCCGGCGAAGAACTCGTGGAAGGCGGCGTAGGCGTACCAGGCCTCGTCAAAGTGCAGCACCTCGACACTGTTGCCCAATTGCTGCTTGATCAGCTCGGCGTTGTAGCACAGCCCGTCATAGGTGGAGTTGGTCACCACCGCCAGCTTGACCTTCGCCGGTCGACCACGGGCCAACGGGCTGGCCTCGATCTTGGCACGGATCGATTCCGGGCTGAATTCACTCAGGGGGATCGGGCCGATAATCCCCAGTTCGTTGCGTTCCGGGCACAGGTACAGCGGGATGGCACCGGTCATGATGATCGAATGCAACACCGACTTGTGGCAATTGCGGTCCACCAACACCAGGTCGTCACGCCCGACCATGGAGTGCCAGACGATCTTGTTGGCGGTCGACGTGCCGTTGATCACGAAGAACGTGTGATCGGCGCCAAAGTTGCGCGCGGCGCGGGCTTCGGCTTCGGCCAGCGGCCCGGTGTGATCGAGCAGCGAGCCCAGTTCGGGCACCGAGACCGACAAGTCCGAGCGCAGGGTGTTCTCGCCAAAGAACTGATGAAACGCCTGCCCCACCGGGCTCTTGCGATAAGCCACGCCGCCGCCATGACCGGGGGTATGCCAGGAATAATTGGAGTCGGCGGTGTGCTGCACCAGCGCCTTGAAAAACGGCGGCAACAGGCCGTCCAGGTAAGTGCGTGCCGCACGCGCCACTTGGCGGGCGAGAAACGGCACGGTGTCTTCGAACAGGTAAAGAATGCCACGCAGTTGGTTGAGTTCGCTCATGGCATCGGCCGGTGCGTTCTCCAGGGTGACTTGCTCGCCCAGGGCAAAGATCGGCAGGTTCGGCGCACGCACCCGCGCGAGGCGGATCAGCTCGACCATGTTCTGCAGCAGGTGGGTGTTTTCGCCGGCGCCTTCAGCGGCAATCAGCATGCACGCCAGGCCGTGATGGGTAGAGGCCACTAGCCGGCCTTCGGCGTAGTCCACCGCGGAAAAGATACTGAAGCCCTCTTGCTCCAACTCCCCGGCGATGCCTCGAACCCGATCACCGGCAACGGTGTCGGCCTTGATGTCACGGTGCACGATCAGCACTGGGAACTTCAGGTCTTTGTACATGGGTGCGGGCAGTCCTGAGGGCTATGCACTCAGGGTAGAAGCTTGCGGGCAATGGCGCGAATGAAGATTTTGAAAGCGATGCACATCACCTGCAGCCGCCGGCTTGCCGCCGATAGCGTCGAGCCAGCCGCGTTATCCATGGCTGATACATCGCTATCGCCGGCAAGCGGGCTCCCACAGGGGAACCGGTTATTGCTGGGTCAGTTGGGTCCACAACGCCGGCGCGCCCGCCGACTTGGCAATCGCTTCCAGGCGCGCGGCATGCTCGGCCAGGTCTTGCTCGCTGGCGCGGATGATCGTGGTGGGCTTGCGGTCCGCCGGCAGGCGACGGATCTCCGAAGGCCGGTTGCCCGAGCCTTCCGCCGAACCGCTGCCATCGGACGCGTTCCCTGCCAGGGACAGGCTGGTTTGCCCGCCCGTCATGGTCAGGTAAACGTCGGCGAGAATCTCGGAGTCGAGCAAGGCGCCGTGGAGTTCACGGCCGGAGTTGTCGACGCCGTAACGCTTGCACAACGCATCGAGGCTGTTGCGCTGGCCGGGGTGACGCTCGCGGGCCATCATCAAGGTGTCGAGGATCGAGCAGTGCTGGGAAATGTCCGCGCGATCCATCTGCCCCATCAGGGCAAATTCGTTATTGATGAAGCCGACGTCGAACGCCGCGTTATGGATGATCAGCTGGGCGCCGTTGATGAAGTCGAAGAACTCGTCCGCCACTTCGGCGAATCGCGGCTTGCCCTTGAGGAACTCGTCGGTGATGCCGTGGACGCCGATCGCGCCTTCGTCACTGTCGCGATCCGGTTGCAGGTAGACGTGGAAGTGGCGACCGGTAAGGCGGCGACCCATCAGTTCGACACAGCCGATTTCAATGATCCGGTGGCCGTCGGTCACCGGCATGCCGGTGGTTTCGGTATCGAGTACAACAGATCGGATGGCCATCAGGGTTCAGCTCTCAACGGTGTGGTGTGAATCAAAGGGCGCGATGTTAACACGTCAGCCGGCTTCAACTTTGCTTGTAGCCGCGCACTTCATCCACGCCCCGGTTGGCCAGTTGGTCGGCGCGCTCGTTGCCCGGATGGCCGATGTGACCGCGCACCCATTTCCAGGTGATGTCATGGCGGTTGCATTGCTCATCGAGCAGTTGCCACAGGTCGGCATTCTTCACCGGTTCCTTGGCCGCGGTTTTCCAGCCACGCTTCTTCCAGTTGACCATCCACTCGTTGATGCCCTTCATCACGTATTGCGAGTCGGTCACCAGCAGCACGTTGCAGCGGCGCTTGAGTTCTTCGAGGCCGCGAATCGCGCCCATCAGTTCCATGCGGTTGTTGGTGGTGTTGGCTTCGCCGCCCCACAACTCCTTCTCCACGCCCTTGCACACCAGCAACGCGCCCCAGCCGCCAGGGCCGGGGTTGCCCTTGCAGGCACCATCAGTGAAGAGTTCTACGCTATCGGTCATCGGTTGCTCGGTCTGAAATCAAAAAAGTTTTACGGTTCGCTTTGCTTGCGGTTGACCTTGGCCATCGGCATCGGCACCAGCTTGCCCATGGACTGGCGTGGTACCTGGCGCACGGGACGCAGCCCGACCACGATCTTGCGTGCCACCAATAAATAGAAGCCGCCGCCAGACAACTGCCAGGCACCTGCGCGGCGTTCCCAGCCGGCCAGGCGGCCTTGCCACTTGGCGGACGCAAGCGGCGGACGATAGCACCCGAAGCGGCGTTTCTCCAGCGCGAAGCCCAGCAGGTTCAGCCAGTCGCCGACCCGCGACGGCGAGATGCAGCGTGCCTGGCGCAAGCCGTCATGGGCGAACACATGGCGCAGGCCCCAACTGCTCCAGGGGTTGATGCCGACAATCAGCAAATGGCCACCAGGGCGCACACTGCTCGCCGCTTCGCGCAACAAACCGTGGGGCGACAGGCAGAAATCCAGGCCGTGCTGCAACACCACCACATCGGCGGCGTGCTCGCTCAACGGCCAGGCCTGCTCTTCGCAGACGATCTCCACGCCCGGCAACGGCGCCCCCAGGCGCACGTTGCGTTGCACCTGCGGCGCGGCAGGCGGTGTCTGGGCCGACGGGCCGTAGTGCACCAGGTAGCCGCCAAAGAACCGGCCCAACTCGTCTTCGAGCATGCGCCGCTCTTCATCCAGCAGAAATTGCCCGATCGGCCCGGACAGCCATTCGCGGGCGGCGCTGATCAGTGCCAGCCACTCAGGATCGGCCTGGGCGAACGCTTTATCAGTCATTGCATTCTCCAACTCGCCTAGACGTTCTAAGATGCACCAATGTGTTCAGCTTGGCGAATCGAAGAATGATACAGATCAGTGCCCTGCCCGCCTTCACCGATAACTACATCTGGGTGTTACAAGACCCCCAGACCAACCGCTGCGCCGTGGTCGACCCCGGCGATGCCGCGCCCGTGCTGGCCTGGCTCAAGCAGAACCCGGACTGGACCCTCAGCGACATCCTGGTCACCCACCATCACCATGATCATGTCGGCGGTGTCGAGCAACTCAAAAGCGCGACGGGTGCCAAGGTCTACGGCCCGGCGAACGAAAACATCCCGGCGCGCGATGTCGCCCTGCAGGATAACGACCGTATCAACGTGCTCGCCTGGGATTTCGACGTGTACGCCGTGCCCGGCCACACCCTGGGCCATATCGCCTTTTATCACCAGGGCGTGCTGCTGTGTGGCGACACCCTGTTCGCCGCCGGTTGCGGGCGCCTGTTCGAAGGTACGCCGGAGCAGATGCACACTTCGCTGCAACGCTTGGCCGCCCTGCCCGCCGACACGCGGGTGTATTGCACGCACGAATACACACAAAGCAACCTGAAGTTCGCCCAGGCGGTGGAACCGGACAACGCCGATATCGCCAAACGCGTGGAAAACGTCCGCCAACTGCGTGACCGCGGCGAGATGACGCTGCCGTCCAACCTGGCCCTGGAGAAACTCACCAACCCCTTTTTGCGTACCGCTGAAACATCCGTTAAACAAAAAGCGGACGAACGGAATGGCCGCGACAACCGCACTGGGGCCGAGGTGTTTGCTAGCTTGAGGGCTTGGAAAGATAAGTTCTAACGGGATGCAATCTGATACGCAATTTCTGAATGGTTGACCGGAACCAAAGTGCTTTCTAGAATCGCCCGACATTTTTGCCCGGAACTTACTTCCAGCCAATGTCGTCATCTATTCGTAAATCCAACCATTCAGACGCATTGACCCGCCTGGCTCAAGCCGTGGCGGTGGCCGTGTCCGCGACTCTGGCGGGCTGCCAATCGACAAATTTCGCTGCACAATCCACCGTGCAACCCAAACCCAATCTTGCCGCCAAGATCAAGCAAAAACCTATTTGGCTTTCAGAGAAGCCCAGCCCCGAAGTGCCCCAGGATGTATGGGAACGCATGCGCCGGGGCTTTCAATTGCAGGACGGCCTGGGCGTCAACCCGCGCATCGAGCAACAGCGCCTGTGGTTCGCCAGCAACCCGTCCTTCCTGGAGAACGCCGGTGAACGCGGCAGTCTCTACATTCATTACATCGTCGAACGCCTTGAAGAGCGCAACATGCCCCTGGAGCTGGCGCTGCTGCCAGTGATCGAAAGTGCCTACAACCCAATGGCCTATTCGCGCAGCGATGCGGTCGGCCTGTGGCAGTTCATCCCCTCCACCGGTCGCTATTTCAACCTGCGCCAGACCCGCGCCTATGATGGCCGCCGCGATATCACCGCCTCCACCACCGCCGCCCTGGACTATCTGACCCGTCTGCACGATATGTTCAACGGTGACTGGCTGCTGGCGCTGGCCGCCTATAACGCCGGCGAAGGCACGGTCAGCCGGGCCATCGAGCGCAACGAGAAGCTCGGCCTGCCCACCGACTACTGGAACCTGCCCCTGCCCCAGGAAACCAAGGACTACGTGCCCAAGTTCCTGGCGCTGTCCCAGGTGGTACTGGCCCCGGAGGCCTACGGCGTCAACCTGAACCCGATCGCCAACACGCCGTACTTCGAAGTGGTGGAAGTCAAGCAGAGCATGGACCTGTCCCGGGTCGCCGCGCTGGCCGAGATCGACGAAGACGAACTGTTCCAGCTCAACCCGGCACTCAAGCAGCGCACCACCCTGGACGGCCCGCAGCATCTGTTGGTGCCAAGTTCCAAGGCGCAACTGCTCACCAGCAGCCTTTCGGCGATGAAGCCCGAGGAATTGCTGGCGCTGCGTCCGAAGAAGCCGGTGTTCGACGAAGTTGAAACGGCACGGGTGGCCGGGCGTACCCGCAGCTACAAGGTGCGCAGTGGCGACAACCTCACGCTGATCGCCAAGGCGAACAAGGTCGATGTGCATGACCTGCAGCGCTGGAACAAGCTCAACGGCCAGGCCCTCAAGGTCGGCCAGACCCTGGTGATGCAGGACACGCGCAAGCTGGTGGCCAAGGCTGACAGCAAGAAGCCGGTGCAATACAAGGTCAAGAAAGGCGATTCGCTGTATATCGTCGCCAAACGTTTCAACGTCGAGATGCAACATCTCAAGCGCTGGAACCCACGCACTGGCCAGGCGTTGAAGCCGGGGCAGATGCTGGTGGTTTCCGGGCCCCGGTAACCGGCTCACGAGCGGGCGCAGGTGGGAGCTGGCTTGCCGAGGCTGCGAAGGCGGCGGCATTGCTGGCATTTTCTTCGCCTGAGACAGCGCTTTCGCAGCCTCGCTGAAGCTCGACAACTCCCACAGGGGATTGCGGTGTCGCCGTTATTTCAATCCCCTGTGGGATCGCACTATCCAAAGCGACGCAGCCCAAGTGTGGGAGCTGGCTTGCCCTGGCGAGGCTGCGAATGCGGCGGCATTGCTGGCGTTTTCTTCGCCTGGGACAGCGCTTTCGCAGCCTCGCTGAAGCTCGACAACTCCCACAGGGGATTGCGGTGTCGCCCGTATTCCAATCCCCTGTGGGATCGCACTATCCAAAGCGACGCAGCCCAAGTGTGGGAGCTGGCTTGCCTGCGATGCAGACACCTCGGTGTATCGGTGATACCGAGCCGATGCTATCGCAGGCAAGCCAGCTCCCACATTTGTCAGTCATACCGCTCAAGACCTCGCCGGCCCTCAGTCAGCCCCCGCAACAGCCTTTTTCCAACCGGAACAAGCTGTTACTGTACCGATCATAAAGCCCAAGCTGCCTGGATCGGATTCCTGACTTGAAGCGTCCCCTCCTTTTACTAATAAGTCTGGCCTTGAGCTTTGGTGCGAACGCGACGATTACCGAGAGCCACGGTTACACGCAGTTCGGCACGCTCAAGTACCCGGCCAAATTCACCCACTTCGATTGGGTAAACCCTGCAGCGCCGAAAGGCGGGACCTTGCGGGTCATGGCATTTGGCACGTTCGATACGCTCAACCCCTACACCTTCAAGGGCTCCAGCCCGGTTTCCACGCCCAATTTCCTCCAGTACGGCGTCAATGAGCTGAACGAGCCGTTGATGGTCGGCACTGGCCAGTACGCGCCGTCCGGCGATGAACCCACTTCCAGCTACGGGCTGATTGCCCAGTCGGTGGAGTACAGCGAGGACCGCAGCTGGGTGGTGTTCAACCTGCGCCCGGAAGCACGCTTTCACGATGGCAAGCCGATCACCGCGTATGACGTGGCGTTTTCCTATCGCACCCTGCTGACCGAAGGCCACCCGCAGTACCGCACCAACCTGCAGGAAGTCGCGCGGGTCGATATCCTCAACCGGCACCGCATCCGATTTGTGTTCAAGCGCGCCGGCAATCCGCTGCTGATACTGCGCCTGGGCGAGTTGCCGGTGCTGCCCCAGCACTACTGGAAGAATCGCGACTTCAAGGCCACCACCTTCGAACCCCCTTTGGGCAGCGGGCCGTACCGCATCAGCAAGGTCACTCCAGGGCGGCAGTTGGTGTTCGAGCGGGTCAAGGACTACTGGGGCAAGGACCTGCCGGTCAACCAGGGTTTTTATAACTACGACAAGGTCGAAGTGGAGTTCTACCGCGACAGCGACGTGGCCTTCGAAGCATTCAAGGCCGGTGAGTTCGATATCTATATCGAGCACCAGGCCAAGAACTGGGCGAATGGCTACAACTTCCCGGCGGTCAACCGGGGCGACGTGATCAAGGCACAGATCGCCCACCAGATCCCGACCCAGAGCCAGGGCCTGTTCATGAACACGCGCCGGTCGACCTTCAGCCAGACCAAGGTGCGCGAAGGCCTGGGCATGATGTTCGACTTTGAGTGGACCAACCGCACGCTGTTCAGCGGCGCTTATAAACGTACCCTCAGCTATTACCCCAACAGTGAATTCGCCGCCACCGGGGTGCCCACCGGCCATGAATGGCTGATGCTCTCGCCCTACCGCGACCAGTTGCCGCCCAACCTGTTCACGCAGGCCTTCAGCCTGCCCCAGACCGACGGACGCGGCATCCCCCGCGAAACCATGCGCCGCGCCCTCGCCCTGCTCGGCGAAGCCGGCTGGAAGCTGTCGGGGCAACGCCTGCTCGACAAGGACGGGCAACCGCTGCGCTTCGAGATCCTGCTGGTCAACCCGAACCTGGAGCGCATCCTGCAGCCGTACGTCGAGAACCTGATCAGCATCGGCATCGACGCGCGCCTGCGCACGGTTGACCGCGCGCAGTACAAGCAGCGCCTGGACCAGTTCGACTTCGACATGATCCTTATCACCCTCAACCAGACCTTGAGCCCCGGCCTCGAACAGTGGCAGTACTTCCACTCCAGCCAGGCCGCCATCAAGGGCAGCAAGAACTACGCAGGCATCAACAACCCCATCGTCGATCACCTGCTGGAACAACTGCTGGCGGCCAAGACCCGCGAAGAACAACTGGCGGCCGGTCGCGCCCTGGACCGGGTGCTGCTGTGGCAGCACTACAGTATTCCCAACTGGTACCTCAACTATCATCGCTTGGCGTACCGCAACCGGTTCGCCTTTGTCACCACGCCGCCCTATAGCCTGGGCCTGAGCGCGTGGTGGCTGAAAGCTTCGGAGAAAGCCCAATGATGTATTTGCGTACTGCCCTGCTTGGCGGCCTGTTGCTGTGCACCGCGGCCCAGGCCGCCCCGCAACATGCGTTGACGCTCTACAACGAACCGCCGAAATACCCCGCCGACTTCAAGCACTTCGACTACGTCAACCCGGACGCGCCCAAGGGCGGCACCTTCCGCGAGTCGAGCATGGGCGGCTTCGACAGCCTCAACCCGTACATCAGCAAGGGCGTGCCCGCCGACAACCTGGGGCTGATCTACGACACCCTGGCCATGCAGAGCCTGGACGAACCGATCACGGAGTACGGGCTGGTCGCCGGCAAGATCGAAAAGGCCCCGGACAACAGTTGGGTGCGCTTCTACCTGCGCCCCGAAGCGCGCTTCCACGACGGCCACCCGATCCGTGCCGAAGACGTGGTGTTCACCTTCCAGACCCTGCTCAAGGAAGGCTCGCCGATCTACCGCACCTACTATGCCGACGTCGACGAAGTGGTCGCCGAGGACCCACTGCGCGTGCTGTTCAAGTTCAAGCGCACCAACAATCGTGAATTGCCGCTGATCCTCGGGCAACTGCCGGTATTGCCCAAGCACTGGTGGGCCACGCGTGATTTTGCCAAGGGCAATCTGGAAGTGCCGCTGGGCAGCGGGCCGTACCAGGTCGCCGAGGTCAAGGCCGGGCGCATGATCCGCTACGAGCGGGTCAAGGACTACTGGGCCAAGGACCTGCCGATCACTAAAGGTTTCTACAATTTCGATAACCGCATCACCGACTACTACCGCGACAGCACCGTCTCCCTGGAAGCGTTGAAGGCCGGGCAGTTCGATTACTGGCTGGAGTTCAGTGCCAAGAACTGGGCCAACGCCTACAACATTCCGGCAGTAGCTCAGGGCCGGCTGATCAAGGAAGAAATCCCCAACGGCAACCCCACCGGCATGCAGGGCTTTGTGTTCAATACGCGCAAGCCGATGTTCCAGGATGTGCGCGTGCGCAAGGCGATCAGCCTGTTGCTGGACTTCGAATGGAGCAACAAACAGCTGTTCAACGGCGCCTACACCCGTACCCGCAGTTATTTCGAGAACTCCGAAATGGCCGCCACCGGCCTGCCCGGACCGGATGAGCTGAAGATCCTCGAGCCGCTGCGCGACAAGATCCCCGCCGAGGTCTTCACCCAGGCCTTCGAACCGGCCAAAACCGACGGCAGCGGCATGATCCGCACCCAGCAGCGCGAGGCCTATCAACTGCTGCAGGAAGCCGGCTGGCGCATCGTCGACGACAAGATGGTCGACACCACCGGCAAACCGGTGACCATCGAGTTCCTGCTCGCACAGACCGAGTTCGAACGCATCCTGCTGCCGTTCAAGCGCAACCTCGCCGACCTGGGCATCGACCTGGTGATCCGCCGGGTCGACGTCTCGCAGTTCGTCAACCGTATTCGTTCGCGGGACTTCGACATGCTGGTCGGCAGTTTCCCGCAGTCCACCTCACCGGGTAACGAGCAGCGCGAATTCTGGTCGTCGTCCAGCGCCGACAAGCCCGGCAGCCGCAACTACATGGGGCTCAAGGACCCGGCCGTCGACCAACTGGTGGAAGAGCTGATCGACGCCGACTCGCGCCAAAGCCTGGTGGCCCATGCCAAGGCCCTGGACCGTGTGCTGCAGTTCGGTTACTACGTGATCCCCAACTGGCACATCAAGACCTACCGCGTGGCGTACTGGGACCACCTCGGCCACCCGAAGGTCTCACCGCGCTATGACGTCGGCACCGCCACCTGGTGGGCCAAGCCCGATGCCAAGCCGGCGGTAACCGTGGACACCACCCAGACCGCCGATCCGGCGAGCGGAGGCGATTGAATGCTGGCCTATATTATTCGCCGCCTGTTACTGATCATCCCCACGCTGTTCGGCATCCTGCTGATCAACTTTGTGATCATCCAGGCCGCGCCCGGTGGGCCGGTCGAGCAGATGATCGCCAAGCTCGAAGGCTTTGAAGGCGCCACCAGCCGCATTGCCGGCGGCGGTGCTGAAGTCGCGGTGGCCGGCTCCAGCTACCGTGGCGCCCAGGGCCTGGACCCGGCGCTGATCAAAGAAATCGAGAAGATGTACGGCTTCGACAAGTCGGCGCCGGAACGCCTGTGGATCATGGTCAAGAACTACGCCACGCTGGATTTCGGCGACAGCTTCTTCCGCGACGCCAAGGTCATCGACCTGATCAAGGAAAAGATGCCGGTGTCCATCTCCCTCGGGCTGTGGAGCACGCTGATCATGTACCTTGTGTCGATCCCGCTGGGGATCGCCAAGGCCACGCGCCACGGCAGCCATTTCGATGTGTGGACCAGCTCGGCGATCATCGTCGGCTACGCGATCCCTGCGTTCCTGTTTGCGATCCTGTTGATCGTGGTGTTTGCCGGCGGCAGTTATTTCGACTGGTTCCCGTTGCGCGGGCTGACGTCCAACAACTTCGACGAACTGAGTTGGGGCGGCAAGATTCTCGACTACTTCTGGCACCTGGCGCTGCCGATTACCGCGCTGGTGATCGGTAACTTCGCCACCATGACCCTGCTGACCAAGAACAGCTTTCTTGACGAGATCAACAAGCAGTACGTGGTCACCGCCAAGGCCAAGGGATTGACCAACCGCCGCGTGCTCTACGGCCACGTGTTCCGCAATGCAATGTTGCTGGTGATCGCGGGCTTCCCCTCGGCGTTCATCGGCATCTTCTTCACCGGCTCCTTGCTGGTCGAAGTGATCTTCTCCCTCGACGGCCTCGGTCTGATGAGCTTTGAAGCGGCCATCAACCGCGACTACCCGGTGGTGTTCGGCACGCTGTTTATCTTCACCCTGCTGGGGCTGATCGTGAAACTGATCGGCGACCTCACCTACACCCTGGTCGATCCACGCATCGACTTCGCCAGCCGGGAGCATTGAGATGAATCTATCCCCCCTCAATCGCCGCCGGTTCGAGCGGTTCAAGGCCAACAAGCGCGGCTGGTGGTCGCTGTGGCTGTTCCTGATCCTGTTTGTGCTGAGCCTGGGCGCGGAGTTGATCGCCAACGACAAGCCGCTGGCCGTGCACTTCGATGGCGACTGGTATTTCCCGGCGCTCAAGCGCTACCCGGAGACCACCTTTGGCGGCGAATTCCCGCTGGAAGCCAACTACAAGAGCCCGTATATCCAGGAATTGCTCAAGGCCAAGGATGCCTGGACCTTGTGGGCGCCTATCCCGTTCAGCTACCAGAGCATCAACTACGACCTCAAAGTACCGGCGCCGGCGCCACCGTCCGCGGTGAACCTGCTGGGCACCGATGACCAGGGCCGTGACGTGCTCGCGCGGGTGATCTATGGCTTTCGTGTGTCGGTACTGTTCGCCCTGACGCTGACCGTGCTCAGCTCGATCATCGGCGTGATCGCCGGCGCCCTGCAGGGTTTCTATGGCGGCTGGGTCGACCTGGCCGGGCAGCGCTTCCTGGAAATCTGGTCCGGGTTGCCGGTGCTGTACCTGCTGATCATCCTCGCCAGCTTCGTGCAGCCCAACTTCTGGTGGCTGCTGGGGATCATGCTGCTGTTTTCCTGGATGAGCCTGGTGGACGTGGTGCGCGCCGAGTTCCTGCGCGGGCGCAACCTGGAATACGTACGCGCGGCCCGGGCACTGGGCATGCAGAACGGCGCGATCATGTTCCGCCACATCCTGCCCAATGCCATGGTCTCGACCATGACCTTCATGCCGTTCATTCTCACCGGCGCCATCGGCACCCTCACCGCCCTGGACTTCCTCGGCTTCGGCTTGCCGGCGGGCTCACCGTCGCTGGGTGAACTGGTGGCCCAGGGCAAATCCAACCTGCAGGCACCGTGGCTGGGCATGAGCGCGTTTGCCGTGCTGGCGATCATGTTGAGTCTGCTGGTGTTTATCGGCGAGTCCGCTCGCGATGCCTTCGACCCGAGGAAATGAGATGAATCAGGACAATCTGATCGAAATCCGCGACCTCTCTGTCGAGTTCGTCACCGGCGAGCATCACCACCGTGTGGTGAACAACGTCAGCTTCGACATCAAGCGCGGCGAAACCCTGGCGCTGGTCGGCGAAAGCGGCTCCGGCAAATCGGTGACCGCCCACTCGATCCTGCGCCTGCTGCCCTACCCGTTGGCTCGGCATCCGTCGGGCACCATCGAGTACGCCGGGCAAGACCTGTTGACGCTCAAGGAAAAAACCCTGCGGCACATTCGCGGCAACCGCATTGCGATGATCTTCCAGGAGCCGATGACCTCGCTGAACCCGCTGCACAACATCGAGAAGCAGATCAACGAGGTACTCGGCCTGCACAAAGGCCTCACCGGCAAGGTCGCCACCCAGCGCACCCTGGAACTGCTGGAGCTGGTGGGCATCCCCGAGCCGCACAAGCGCCTCAAGGCCCTGCCCCACGAACTCTCCGGCGGCCAGCGCCAGCGGGTGATGATCGCCATGGCGCTGGCCAACGAGCCGGAGTTGTTGATCGCCGATGAGCCGACCACCGCCCTCGACGTCACCGTGCAGTTGAAGATCCTGGAGTTGCTCAAGGAGCTGCAGGCACGCCTGGGTATGGCCTTGCTGCTGATCAGCCACGACCTCAACCTGGTGCGGCGCATCGCCCATCGGGTGTGTGTGATGCAACAGGGCTGCATCGTTGAACAGGCCGATTGCGAGACGCTGTTCCAGGCGCCGCAGCACCCCTACACCCAGGAACTGCTGGCAGCCGAGCCCAGCGGCGGGCCGGCCGGCAACGCTATCGGTCCACCGTTGCTGGAGGTCGATGACCTCAAGGTGTGGTTCCCGATCAAGAAAGGCTTTTTGCGCACCACCGTCGATTACGTCAAGGCGGTGGACGGCATCAACTTCAGCCTGCCGCAGGGGCAGACGCTGGGCATCGTCGGTGAAAGCGGCTCGGGTAAATCCACCCTGGGCCTGGCCATCTTGCGCTTGATCGCCAGCAAGGGCGGGATCCGCTTTGAAGGCCAGCAACTGGACACGCTCAGCCAGCAACAGGTACGCCCGTTGCGCCGCGAAATGCAGGTGGTGTTCCAGGATCCGTTCGGCAGCCTCAGCCCACGCATGTGCGTGAGCGAAATCGTCGGCGAAGGCCTGCGCATCCACAAGATGGGCACACCGGCCGAGCAGGAAGCGGCGATTATCGCCGCGCTCAAAGAGGTCGGCCTCGACCCGGCGTCGCGCAATCGCTACCCCCACGAGTTCTCCGGGGGCCAGCGTCAACGCATCGCCATCGCCCGCGCGCTGGTGCTCAAGCCACGCCTGATCCTGCTCGACGAACCGACCTCGGCGCTGGACCGCACCGTACAGCGCCAGGTGGTGGAATTGCTGCGCAGCCTGCAGGCCAAGTACAACCTGACTTACCTGTTCATCAGCCATGACCTAGCGGTGGTGAAGGCGCTGAGCCACCAGTTGATGGTGGTCAAGCAGGGGCAGGTGGTGGAACAAGGCGACGCCCAGGCGATCTTCGCCAACCCGCAGCACGCCTACACCCGGCAGTTGCTGGAGGCTGCCTTCCTGGTACCGGCCTGACGCACTGCACTGCCAGGTGGGAGCCCGCTCCCACCTAGAAGCAAACCAATATCATTTGCGCACCTTCCCGCCCTTTGCTTTAATCGCGACCAATTCTTATTTACGCCAATTCTTTTGCGCTGGATGGATATTGTGTCGACCTCTTTCACCCACCTCTACGGTTCCCACCACAGCTGGTTACTTGGCCTGTTGCGCCGACGCCTGAACGACCGCTGGGATGCCGCTGACCTGGCTCACGACACCTTTATCCGCATCCTCAGCCGGCCCCCCGCCGAGACCGATCACGTGCGCCAGCGCTCTTACCTGGCCACCATTGCCCGCGGGTTGTGCATCGACCATTGGCGTCGTCGCCAGCTGGAGAAAGCCTGGCTCGACAGCCTGGCGTTGTGCCCGGAGGCGACACAGCCATCGCCGGAACAGCGCGCCATCATCGTCGAGACCCTCTACGAAGTGGATGCCATGCTCGCCCGCCTGCCGAAAAAGGTCAGCCAAGCCTTCCTGCTCGCGCAACTGCATGGCCTGCCCTACAAACAGATCGCGCAACACTTGGGCGTGTGCGAGCGCATGGTCAAGAAGTACATGGCCCAGGCCTTGCTGCATTGCGCGATCCTCGAAGCCGAGCTCGACGGGATGCTGGTGCAATGAGCCCCACCGGCAAACTCAGCCACGCGAGCCTCGAACAGGCCGCGCAGTGGTACGTGCGCCTGCAGGACCCGAACGGCGCCCAGGAGCAGCAACGCTGGCAATCCTGGTTGATGCAGAACCCCGAGCACCTGGCGGCCTGGCACTATGTGGAGCGCGTCAGCCAGCGCTTCGCACCGTTGATGGAGCATTCCCAGGGCGCCGGCCGTGCACTGCGCAGTTCACGGCGCCAGACCCTCAAGACCTTGCTGGTGCTGTGCGCCGGCTCGACGCTGGCCTGGGGCACCTGGCGCAACACCGCCCTGCCCCGGCTGGTGGGCGGCTGGAGCGCCGACTACGCCACTGCCAGCGGCGAAACCCGCGACGCTTTGCTGGCCGATGGCAGCCATGTATGGCTTAACGCCCTGAGCGCGCTGGATGTGCGCTTCGATACGACGCAACGCTTGCTGCGCCTGCGCTTTGGCGAAGTGCTGATCGACACGGCCAAGGACGCCAGCCGCCCATTCCTGGTGGACACCGAATACGGCCGGCTGCAGGCGCTGGGCACCCGCTTCAGCGTGCTGCAGGGCGAGGAGCATACCCAACTCAACGTGTTCGAAGGCCGAGTGCAGGTCAGCACCCTCAACCAGCAGGTGCGCATCATCGAGGCAGGCCAGCAGGTCCGGTTCGCCCGCAACGGTTTCGACCCGACCGCCCCGGCCTCTCCCGCCCGTGAGGCCTGGAGCCGTGGCGTGCTGTTGGCCGACAACCTGGCGCTGGGCGAGTTGGTCGCCGAGCTCAACCGTTATCGTCCCGGCCACCTGGGTTGCGACCCGGCCGTGGCGCAGTTGCCGGTGATGGGTTCATTCCCGCTCAAGGACAGCGACCACGCCCTGCGCCTGCTGCAAGCCGCGTTGCCGATTCGCGTCGACCGGTTGCTGCCGTGGTGGGTCACCGTCAGCCCCCAGTGAAAAAATCTTCAACCGCCAGTGCCCTTTTTCAAAACTCGTTCGGTTAACCCTGCAGACGCTTTCAATTCGCCGATCGATTTGATCCAAAGGGAAACATTCATGCCGCAACCTGCTCGCTTCGCGCTGCGCCCACTGGCGTTGGCCACCTCGCTGTTTTGCCTCGGCGCACCGACGCTGCACGCCGCCGAAACACCATCGACCCAGGAAGCCGCGCGCAGCTACCGTATTGCCGCCGGCTCCCTGGTCAATGTGCTGAACAGCTTTGCCGAGCAGTCGGGTATTTTCATCGCCGGGCACAACAGCCTCGCCGCAGGTAAAACCAGCCCAGGCCTGAACGGCAACTACACCCCGGCCAGCGGCTTGCAGCGCCTGTTGCAGGGCAGCGGCCTGCAAGCCCTGCCCCAAGGCAACAACGGCTACGTACTCGAACCGGTCCCGGCCAACACCGGCGCCCTGGAGCTGGGTGCTACCACCATTTCCGGCCAGGACCTGGGCGCCACCACCGAAGACACCCACGCCTACACCACAGGCTCCATGGCGTCGGCCACCGGCCTGCCGCTGTCGATGCGCGAAACCCCGCAGTCGGTCACCGTGATCACCCGCCAGCAGATGGACGACCAAGGCTCCAACAGCATCGCCGACACCCTGCGCCGCGCCCCGGGCGTCAGCGTGCAGAACTACGACAGCGAGCGTTGGGAGTTCTCCAGCCGCGGCTTGCCGATCACCAATTTCCAGTACGACGGCGTCAACTCCACCTATGACGGCGTGTACGACTACGGCACCACGAGTACCGACATGGCGGTGTACGACCACCTGGAAATCATCAAGGGTTCGGCGGGCCTGTTGAGCGGCTCCGGCGACCCCTCGGCCACGGTCAACCTGATCCGCAAAAAACCCACCCGCGACTTCAAGGCGTCGGTCACCCAGACCTTCGGCTCCTGGGACAATTACCGCACCGAAGGCGACATCTCCGGCCCCCTGACCGAGTCCGGCAATGTGCGCGGGCGCTTTGTCGGCGTGTACCAGGATCGCCAGTCCTACCTGGACCACTACCAGAACACCAAGGACATCGCCTACGGCATCCTCGAAGCGGATCTCACCCCCGACACTCTGCTGACCTTCGGTATCGACCAGCAGGACACCCGCTCGCGCGGCGCCAGCTGGACCGGTTTCCCGATGTACTTCAGCGACGGCTCGCGCACGAACTTTTCGCGATCGTTCAACCCGGCCGCCGACTGGAGCCGTCGCGACTTCCAGAACCAGACGATCTTCGCCTCGGTGCAGCAGAAGCTCGCCTATGACTGGTCGCTCAAAGTCAGCCTCGACCGCAAGCGCAGCCAGCACGACACCCTGCTCGCCTCCGCGAGTGGCGGCAACCCCGACCCGGTCAGCGGCGAGGGCATGTACATGTTCATGGGCAAGTACAAGGGCGACCAGGTGCAGAACACCCTGGACGTCAACCTCAGCGGGCCGTTCAGCCTGTTCGGCCGCGAGCACGAGTTGATCATGGGCTTCATGGCCACCCGCTCGAAACAGGACGTGCCGGTATACGGTTCGATCTACCCACCCGTGGGCGGCAGCATCTTTGACTGGCGCGGCGAATACGCCAAGCCCGACATCCCACGCAGCGGCCAGAACGATATCGTGCAACGCCAGACCGGCGCCTACCTCGCCACTCGCCTGAAACCGACCGATGACCTGGCAGTGATCCTCGGCGCGCGCGTGAGCAATTTCAGCGGCACCGACACCACCGACTTCTTCGACCCCGCCCAGGCCGACAACCGCGCCACCTACCACCAGAGTGGCGTGGTCACGCCCTATGCCGGGGTCGTCTATGACCTGAACGACACCTGGTCGGTGTACACCAGCTATACCCAGATCTATCGCCCGCAAACCAGCAAGGATGCCGATCGCAAGCTGCTCGACCCGGTCGAAGGCCAGACCTATGAAGCGGGGCTCAAGGCTGCGTTCTACGGCGGCCGCCTGAATGCCAGCTTCGCCGCGTTCCGCATCGAACAGGACAACGTGGCCGAGTACGTCTCGGGTTTCGAGAGCGACTCGATCTACCGCCCCATCGCCGGCGCCACCACCAAAGGCTTCGAGGCCGAGCTGTCGGGTGAAGTGCTCGACGGCTGGAATATCTCCGCCGGCTACACCTACCAGCACACCCGCGATGCCAATGACGGCTACGTCTACAGTTCGGTGCTGCAGACCACCACGCCGCAACAAGTCGTACGGCTGTTCAGCGCCTATCGCCTGCCGGGCGCCCTGGACAACATCACCGTGGGCGGCGGTGTGAACTGGCAGAGTGAGTTCTTCGGCAAGGTGTTCCAGCCAGACCCGAATGACACGGTCAACTTCGGCCACGACTCGCGCATCACCCAGGACAGCTACTACCTGGTCGACCTGATGGCACGCTATCGCTTCAACGACCACCTGAGCACCACGCTGAACGTGAAGAACCTCTTCGACAAGAAGTACTACACGGGCCTGGGCAACTTCGGCACCGGCTTCTACGGCGAACCGCGCAGCCTGCAGCTGGCAACCAAGTGGGATTTCTAGGCTGACGCCCCGGGCGGTCTGTGCAATCATCCCTTCACTCGCTCAAGGGATGGAACTGCCGCCATGTCGCTGGACAGCCTTGCTCACCCTTCGCACTCGCCGCGCTTCTGGCGCGACGAGCGCTTGCCGTTCATCGAAGCGCGCACCATCGCCGATGGGCGCAAGGTCACCTACACGCGCCATGCCCACGAGCACTTCTCCATCGGGGTGGTCACCACGGGGCGCAGTTATTACCACTACGGCGCAGAGACGTTCGAGATCAGCGCCGGCACGGTGGTATTGATGAACCCCGGCGATGTGCACGCCTGCAATCCCATCGACAACGAGCGATGGTCCTACAAGATGCTGTACATCGACACGCCGTGGCTGACCGACCTGCAGTACCAGCTGGGGTTCAGCACCGACCAGGGTTATCGGCCATTCAATACGCCCTACACGCGCGATCCGGTGCTGTACGAGGGCTTGCTGGAGCTATACCGGACGCTGGTGGATGAGCAGGCCGAACACCTGCAAAAGCAAAGCGCGCTGGTGAGTTATTTCAGCGAAGTGCAGCAACGCCTGAACCCTTCACCCGCCCCGATGCGCGAGGTCAACCTCAAGCTGGAACGGGCCGCCGACTACATCCGCGAACACTGCACCCAGGCCCTGAAGCTGGAGGACATCTGCCTGGCCGCCGAGCTGTCGCCGTCGTACCTGATCCGCGCCTTCAAACAGTATTACGGGCTGACCCCGCATGCCTTCCTGGTCAACCGGCGCATCCAGTTTGCCCGCACCCAACTGCGCGACGGCAAGCTGATCGCCGATGTCGCCCTGGCCGCAGGCTTTGCCGACCAGGCGCATTTCCAGCGCGCCTTCAAGCAGCATTTCGCGGCCACGCCGGGGCAGTACCGCGACGTCCTCAAGCCATCAGCAAATAACCCACACTGGCCACCAGCAACGCGGCCATCGAGCGGTTGAATACACGCACACCCTGGGGGTTGCCCAGGTAGCGGCGCAGGAACGTGCCGGCATAGGCCCAGCATGCCACCGACAGGTAGCAGATCACCAGGTAAAGGCCGGCAAACAGCCAGACCTGCCGAGCATCGCCGTCCGCCACAAACAGGCCCATGCCCGCCACGCAGGCCAGCCAGGCCTTGGGATTGAGCCACTGCATGATCGCGCCGTAGAGCATCGACGGCGCCGTCGCGCTGCCGTCCGCGTCCAGGCGGCCATCGTCCACCGCGAGTTTCCAGGCCATGTAGAGCAAGAAGGCCACCCCGCCCCACTGGATCAACTGCGTCAGGAGCGGCCAGCGCACCAGCACTTCATGCAGCCCCAGGCCGATCAACACCAGCAACAAGGTGAAGCCGACGGCGGCGCCGAACACGTGTTTCTGGCTGGCGACAAAACCGAAGCGCGCGCCTGAACTCAGGGCCACCACATTGACCGGTCCGGGTGTGATCGAGGTGGCCAATGCGAAGGCGGCCATGGAAATGATCAAGCTCATTGCAGTTCCTTTTTATTCGGGCAGATGACGATGGAGCCACGTTAAAGGGCAAGGCACGCGGGGTATTGAACAAAATCACCCTTGTCGAAGTATTTTGTGTGCGCCCCTGGAGTCGGCCTCGCACTGCTCAAGGCGCGGGACAGACAACGGCGGTGAAACCGCTCTGGCCCGAGCGCTTTAGACGCTTTTATTCCATTGATATAACTGCATTTTTTTCTTTCAGAACGCCGATCTCAATAGGCAAAAATGCGTGTTTCCCACGCCTGGGCCGGTGCTAGAGTTCAGCGCCTACTCACTGCAATCAAAGGAATCGCCATGTCACGTCGCCTGCTGGCAACTGCCTGCCTGTTGCTGTCTTTCTCTGCGGTCCAGGCCGCTGAACGCTGGGAAACCCTGCCGCCGACACCGGCCCCGGTGGCCGGCGCCAAAACCGGCTACGCCGCCGTCAACGGCATCAAGGTCTACTACACCCGCACCGGGCATGGATCGCCGGTGGTGCTGCTGCACGGTGGGCTGTCCAACTCCGATTACTGGGGCAACCAGGTCAAGGCACTGGCGGCCAAGCACACGGTGATCAGCCTCGACAGCCGTGGCCACGGGCGCAGCTCGCGGGACGATAAACCCTACGGCTACGACCTGATGGCCGATGACGTGGTGGCCGTGCTCGACAGCCTGAAGATCCCGCGCGCCGATATTGTCGGCTGGAGCGACGGCGCCATCATCGGCATCGACCTGGCCCTGCGTCACCCGGACCGGATCGGCAAGGTGTTCGCGTTCGCCGCCAACACCCAGACCGCCGGGGTCAAGGACGGCGTAGAGAAAAACCCGACCTTCGCCGCCTTCATCGAACGCGCCGGCAAGGAGTACGCCAGGCTGTCGCCGACGCCTAAAGAGTACGATGCATTCGTCGAGCAGATCAGCCATATGTGGGCCAGCCAACCGAACTGGACCGACGCCCAGCTGGCGAGCATCAAGACGCCAATCCTGATTGCCGACGGCGACCATGACGAAGCGATCAAGCGCGAGCACACCGAGTACATGGCGGCCACCATCCCAGGGGCAGGCTTGCTGATCCTGCCGAACACCAGCCACTTTGCCTTCCTGCAGGACCCGGCGTTGTTCAATGCAGCGCTGCTGGGCTTCCTCGATAGCAAATAGACCCTGCCCCCTGTGGGCGCGCACTCACTGCGCGCCCACAGATCACATAGACGGCAATCGCGCCTAGCTGACCTGCGTGACGATATCGTCGAGGCCCAGCACCCGGCCATCCTCGGCCAGGATCTCGACCTTGCGCAGCGGCTTGAGCGAGCGCGCATCCAGCACGCGCGCGCCGACCTGTTCGGGCTGCGTGTGCGCCTCCCCCCACTGCGCCAGCGTCACCAGCACCGGCATCAGCGCGCGGCCCTTGTCGGTCAGCTGATATTCACTGCGCGCACCGACTTCGCTGGTTTGCAGCAGGCCCTGCTCGACCATGTCCTTGAGGCGCGTGGCAAGGATGTTTTTGGCCACGCCCAGGTGCTTCTGGAAATCACCGAAGCGCGTCACGCCGGCGAATGCATCACGGATGATCAACAGCGTCCACCAGTCGCCCACCACGTCCAGGGCACGGGCAACGGGGCAGCCATCGCCTTCCAGGCATTTGCGTTTCATCGTCGGGCCTCCCGGCATTGAAAAATCTGGTTGCATTATAGGACCAACAGCCTCAGGATAAAAACGGTTTCATTATTAAACCTAATTCGCAGCCTGGAGTTCATCATGGATATTCGTGGAAAAGTGGTATTGGTCAGCGGCGCCAATCGCGGCCTGGGTAAAGCGTTCGTCACCACCCTGCTGGCAGCCGGCGCCGCCAAGGTCTACGCCGGTGCGCGGGATCCGCGCAGCGTGGACATTCCCGGCAGCACCCCGATTGCCCTCGACATCACCGACGCGGCCAGCGTGCAGCACGCCGCCGAGCAGTGCGCGGACGTCAGTGTGGTGATCAACAATGCGGGCTTCCTGAAGTACGGTTCGTTGCTGGCCGAAGACAGTGTCGAAAACCTGCAACAGCACTTTGACGTGAACACCTTCGGCACCCTGCGCCTGAGCCGTGCCTTTGCGCCGATCCTGGCCAAACAGGGCGGCGGCGCGCTGATCAACATCCTCTCGGTGCTGAGCTGGCTGAGCCCGCCGGGCGCCGGTGGCTACAGCACTTCGAAATCCGCCCAGTGGGGCCTGACCAACGGCCTGCGCGGCGAGTTGCGCGAGCAGAACACCCTGGTGATCGGCGTGCACCCGGCCTACATCGACACCGACATGGTCGCTGATGTGCAGGCGCCTAAAAGCACGCCCCAGGAAGTGGTCGCCCTCACCCTGCAAGCCCTGGGCGAAGACCGCGAAGAAGTGTTGATCACCGACATGACCCACGCGGTGAAGGCGTCGCTGTCCACCGACAGCCCGGTCTACCTCAACCGCTGACCAGCGAAAAATGCGCGCCGATCCCCGCGCGCACACCCTCGGCCACGGCCAGCGCCACGGAGCCGGCGGCGAGGGACGCGTCACGTTGCGCAGGCTGCATGTGCTGATCCGTATGGGCCGCCATGAAGAACGCGGCGCTCACCGACGCCTTCGAACAAGCTCAGGCGCTGTTGTTGCAGCGCCTCGGCAAGGTCACCCTGGCGCAGTTGGCCGAGGATTTTGATGAGCGTTATCGCGTGGCGATGCTGCCCTAGCGCTGGGCCGGAATGCGGATTTCACCCTCGCGGCACTGGCTTTTGACACTGCGCGGACAGCCGGCGAAGGCCAGGTCCTTGGTCAGGCACACCCGCACCTCCGACAGCACCTTGCCTTTGCAGATTACCGCCAGACCGTGATTGCCCATGCGCGGGTTGCTCTGGCGAAACAGCGCCTCGATCTCGCGAGCCGGCAACGACGGTGGCGTGTTGAACGGCTGCAATTGGTGTGGAATGGCAACCACGCCCAACGCCGCGTCGGTTTTTTCCAGGTACGCCAGCGGTTCAAGGCCGCTGCAGGTGCCATGCTTGGCCCATTCGTGCTTGAGCAGCGCACGCGTAGGGAACAACGTCGCGCCCTTGTCCATCGCTTCACGACTCAGGTACGACTGCGGCGCACAGCTCGCCGGCCACCCTCCTCGCGCGTACTGCGGCCACAGGCCGTGCAGCACAAACCCGTAGCCCTTGCCCGAGCACTGTTCGTTGTCCGGGTGCGTCAGGCAAAACGTCGGCGACCACGACAATGACAGCACATAGAAATCAAACTCCCCCGGCGTGCCCTGTTCACGCGGGGCCGCCACTGCGCCGGTCGCCAGCACCAGCCACACCACCATCCAGTATTTCATCGGTCTATTCCTTGAAAAAAACCCTTTTTATCGCGACTACCCAGGATGGTGGGGGTTGCGTAATAGCACCTTGTCGAGAATCCGATCGGTCTTCAACGCCTCGATGGCCAGCGAAGGATGCTCGGCCTCGCCGCGGATGTGCGCATTCATCGCCAGTACGTGGTGCCACTGGATATGCGCATGGCACGGTACTTCGAGCACTTCCTGGGTCTCGGCTTCCAGGCGCAGCGGCTGGTCTTCGAACACCGAGAACTGAATGCGACCACGGCTGCCGATCAGCTCGACGCGGTCTTCCTTGCGGTCCGCGACGAAGTTCCAGCAGCCCATGCCCAGGGCGCCCGAGCCAAAGGTCCAGCAGGCCGTCACTGCATCTTCCGCCGCATAGCGCCCGGCCTGGCGCGCGGTAAAGCCCGAGACCTCGACGATATCCCCGGCCAGGTACTGGAACAGGTCAAAGCCGTGACTGGCCAGGTCGGCAAAGTAACCGCCACCGGCAATCAGTGGGTCGGTGCGCCAGTTGGCGGCGCTGGCGTCGTCGGCCCCCGGGGGCTTGCACAAGGTCCAGGTCAGGTGGCGCAGTTGGCCGATGCGTCCCGCCTGCAGCCACTCGCGTACCTGCTGGAAGCGCGGCAGCGAGCGACGGTAGTAGGAGACAAACAGGTGCAGCCCGGCCCGCTCGAACGTGCGCTGCATCAACGCGCTCTGCTCGGCATTCAGCGACATGGGCTTCTCGACACAGCAATGCTTGCCGGCCGCCGCCACCATCAGGCTGTACTCGAGGTGGCTGTCGGGCGGTGTGGCGATATACACCGCGTCCACTTCAGGGTCGTCGATCAGTGCCTGGGCGTCGGTATAGAAACGGGCAATGCCATGGCGCGCTGCATAATCGCGCACGGCTGCCTCGCGGCGCCCCATCACGGCGACCAGCGCCGAACCTGGCGCTTTATAGAAGGCGGGTCCACTCTTCAGTTCAGTGACACTGCCACAGCCGATCATGCCCCAACGTACGGTGTTCATCTGTTGTCCTCGTCCGTTTTCATCAATCAGGCAGTATCCACATCCCCAACCCGGTGCGCCATAACCACTTAGCATGACATTTGCATTACACTTTTATGACACTCATCCCGCTGCGAGGGCACAGACGATGAAAATACGCGCAACGGTTATTTGCGAACACGAGGGACATATCCTCTTCGTGCGCAAGGCCAGGTCAAAATGGGCATTGCCGGGCGGCAAGGTCGAACGGAACGAGCGCCCGGTCGGCGCGGCCGAACGCGAGCTGGAAGAAGAAACCGGGTTGAATGTGGACGGCTTGCTGTACCTGCAGGAGCTCAAGGCCCGGGACACCGTACACCATGTGTTCGAGGCTTCGGTGGTGAACATCGCCGACGCGCGCCCGTGCAACGAAATCATCGATTGCCAGTGGTACGCCTATGGCGCCGTGGATGAACTGGACACCACCGACGCCACCCGGCACATCGTCAAATCCTTTCTACGTCGCCTGTAATTCAGCGCTCTGCCCGCTGGCCTCGAGACCTCGCTTTACCACACCCTTCTCTTTCTGCCGTTCGACAAAGGATCTGACGAACGCGGCAGCGGCTGCATGCGCCACCGGTACTGCCATGGCTTGGCGGATGGTCATGAAGTCATCCTCGACCAGGCGCCATTGCGCGCTCACCCGGGTGCGCAGAAAGTCCCGCACCCCCGCCGCCGCATCCAGCCCTTGCGCGATAAAGCAGTCCACCGCTGCCGCCGACGTAGGCGCCCGTACCAGCTCGGCGTGCGCCACCGTACGGCTCAGGTACAGGTCGTAGGCTGCGCCTTGGCCGACGGCGATGCGTCGACCCGCTGCATCCAATTGGGCGACGTGGGTAAAGGGTGAATCCGTCGCCACGAGGTAGGTGCCCTTGATCGCCACGTAGGGTGCGCTGAACGCGATCTCCTGCTCACGCACCGGCTCGATGGCCAGGAACGCCACGCGCCAGGCATCCTCGGCCAGCGCAGCAAAGACCTTGCCCGCCGCCTCGAAAGTGATCAGCGCCAACTCGACACCCAGCTCTTCAGCCAGGGCCTTGGCCAACGCCACGGACACTCCCTGTGGCTCACCGCCCGCGCCGCGTTGCGCCAGCACCGGGTTGCCGAAGTTGATGGCGGCACGCAGCACGCCATCGGGGGCCAGTTGTTGCAGTACAGCGGGATCAATCATCGAGCGCTCCTGGGCGGGTTCGTTGCACGGTCTTGCGGATCACAAACGGCAGCACGCCGCCGTGCTCAAGGTACCCAAGCTCTTGCAACGAGTCGAGGCGCAGAACCAGCCGGTGCGTGATAACACGGCCATCGGCGCGATCGATCTGCAGGGTGATCGGGTTCTCGCCAACCTGCAGGTGTTCCAGCCCCAGGAACGTCAAGCGCTCGCTGCCATCCAGCGCCAGGTCCTGCACCGTCGTCCCGGCGCAGAACACCAACGGCAACACGCCCATGCCGATCAGGTTACTGCGATGAATGCGCTCGATACTGCGCGCCACCACCGCCTTGATCCCCAACAGGCTCAGCACCTTCGCCGCCCAATCCCGGCTGGAACCGGCGCCGTAGTTGCTCCCGGCAAACAGCACGGTGGGCGTGCCGGCGTAGCTCTGCGCGGCCAAGTACAACGGCTGGTAGTCCGTGTGGTCGGCATTCCACGCCCACACACCTGCGCGTGGTGTTTGTGTCGGGTCCAGCAGGTTGTTCAGGCGCGGGTTGGTAAAGGCCCCACGCACCATCACTTCGTGGTTGCTGCGCCGTGTCGAGTACTGGTTTAAATCCGCCTCGGCCTCTCCCCTTTCGCGCAGCCAGGCACCGGCCAGGCTCTCGGAAGGGATGGTGCCCGCCGGTGAAATATGGTCCGTGGTGACGTTATCACCAAGCACCACCAACGCCCTCGCGTTGCGCACCGACAGGCTCGCCGCCGGCACGGGTGGCACCTGCGCCAGGTACTGCGGGCGGCGCAAATAGGTGGAATCCGGGTTCCAGGCAAATCTCACGCTGGCGTCGGCCTCCAGCGCCTGCCAGTGCGGCGTGCCCTGCCAGAGCAGTTCATTGCGTTGCTGGAACAACACCGGGCGCACCACCCGCGCCACGTGCGCCGCCACCTCGGCATCACTGGGCATCAGCTCCTCCAGGTACACCGGCTTGCCTTGGGCATCCAACGCCAGCGGACTGCTGGACAGGTCGATATCAATGCTCCCGGCAATCGCATAGGCCACGCACAGCGCCGGCGAGGCCAGGTACCCGGCGGGGACTTTGGGGTTGACCCGTCCTTCGAAATTGCGATTGCCCGACAGCACCACCACACCCTTGAGGCCTTGCTCGGCAAAGGCCTCCACATGGGCCTCCAGGCTTCCGGAATTGCCGATACAGGTCATGCAGCCAAAGCCCGCCAGGTCGAAGCCCAGCGCTGCAAAATCCTCCAACAAACCCGCCACATCCAGATAGTCCGCCACCACCCGCGAACCCGGCGACAGCGAAGTCTTCACCCAGGGTTTGCGCCCCACGCCGCGTGCCCGTGCACGCCGTGCCAGCAATCCGGCCTGGATCATCTGCGCCGGGTTGGCCGTGTTGGTGCAACTGGTGATCGCCGCCATTACCACCGCGCCGTGGGTCAACGGCGCTTCAAAGGACGGCTCGAAGAACTGCTGCCCGGCCTCAGCGTGCACATGCTGATGAAACGAGGCGCCCGCCTGCGCCAGCGACTGGCGCTGATGGGGTTGGTGTGGCCCGGCCACACTGGGTTCAATCCGGGCCAAGTCCAGCTCGATCAATTCATCGAACTGCGGCTCGGGCTCGCCGGCCTGGCGCCACAGCGACTGTGCCGCCATATAGGTCGACACCTTGGCCAACAATGGCGCCGGCCGCGCACTCAATTCAAGGTAGGCAAGGGTCTCGTCATCAAACGGGAAAAACACCACCGTCGCGCCATACTCCGGCGCCATGTTCGCCACGGTGCCCCGCGCCGCCCAACTCAACGACGCCAGCCCCGGCCCGGTGAACTCGACAAACTTGCCGACCATGCTGCGCTGGCGCAGCAACTCGGTCACGCTCAATGCCAGGTCCGTCGCCGTCACACCGGCCCGCAAGGCATTGCTGACGCGAATCCCCACGACCTGGGGAAAGGCAATCGGCACCGGCTCACCGAGCATCGCCGCCTGCCCTTCGAGCCCGCCCACGCCCCAGCCCAGCACGCCGATGGCATTGATCATCGGCGTATGGCTGTCGGTGGCAACCATGCAGTCCGGGTGCAGCAGCACGCCACCCTCGGCGGCCGGGCTTTCCCATACCACCTGGGCGATGGATTCCATGTTCATCTGGTGGATGATCCCCGTCCCCGGCGGGATCACCTTGAAGTTGTCCAGGCTGGCCTCGGCCCATTTGATAAACCGGTAGCGCTCGCTATTGCGGCGAAAGTCGATGTCGAGGTTGGCGTCCACCGCGCCGGCTTCGGCGTAGTGCTCGACAATCACCGAGTGGTCGATGGTCAACACGGCCGGGATCGCCGGGTTCACCGCCGTCGGGTCGCCGCCCAGTTCCGCGACCACATCACGCATGCCGGCAAAGTCCGCCAGGGCCGGCAGGCAGGTGGTGTCGTGAAACATCAGGCGGTTGGGCTGGAATGGCACCTCGCAGTCCGGCCCGCTGCCGGTGGCTCGCGCCAGCACCGACGGCAATGAGGCCGGGGCACAGCGGGCGATGTTTTCCACCAGGATGCGCAGGCAATAAGGCAGCCGATGCAGCTGCACCGGGGTCAGCAGTTTATGCAGATCGATATAGGCGTAACGCTGCCCGCCGATGTCCAGATGGTTGAGAACGTCGCTCATAGTTGGCCGAACACCCGCTCGATACGCGCCAGGCCCCAATCCAGTTCCTCACGGGTGATGGACAACGGCGGCGCGATACGCAGCACGTTTTCATGGGTCTCCTTGGTCAGCAGCCCTTCGGCAAGCAGCGCTTCGCAAATCGGCCGTGCATCACGGTCCAGCTCCACCCCCACCCACAAACCGCGACCACGCACCTCACGGACCGCCGGGGAATTCATCCCCCGCAGGCGCTCCACCAGGTAGTGGCCCAATTGCGCGCTGTTATCGATCAAGCCTTCATCTTCCAGCACGTTAAGGGCTTCCAGGCCAACGGCCGCCGCCAAGGGGTTACCGCCAAACGTCGAACCATGGCTGCCGGCATCGAACAGGTCCATGATCGAATGGTCCGCGACAAACGCCGACACCGGCATGATCCCGCCACCCAGCGCCTTGCCAAGGATCAGCGCATCCGGGCGAATGCCTTCGTGCTGGAAGGCAAACCACTTGCCGGTGCGGCCCAGGCCCGACTGGATTTCATCGAGGATCAGCAAGGTGTTGGTGGCGTCGCACAGTGCACGCAGCTCACGCAGGAACCCGGCCGGCGGCACGCGAATACCGGCTTCGCCCTGGATCGGTTCGATCAGCACCGCGCAGGTATCAGCCGTGATGGCCTGGCGAAAACTCTCGATATCGCCAAACCGCGCTTCGGTGAAGCCGTCGCAGAACGGACCGAAGTCCGCCTTGTAGTCCGGCTCGGACGAGAAGCCGACGATGGTCGAGGTGCGCCCATGGAAGTTGTTGTCGGCCACCACGATCTTCGCCTGGTTCGCGGCGATGCCCTTGACCCGATAGCCCCAGCGACGGGCGGCCTTGATCGCGGTCTCCACGGCTTCGGCGCCGCTGTTCATCGGCAATGCCGAATCGAAGCCGCTGATGCGGCACAGCGTCTTGAGGAAGTTGCCCAGTGGCTCACTGTAGAACGCGCGTGACACCACGCTGATCTTGTCGATCTGCGCCACGGCGGCGGCGCGGATACGCGGGTGCACATGGCCATGACTGACAGCTGAATAGGCCGACATCATGTCCAGGTAGTGCTTGCCATCATCGCCAATGGCCCACACGCCCTCGCCCTTGACGATGACCACCGGCAGCGGCGAATAGTTGTGGGCGCAGAATTGGTGTTCGAGGGTGATTGCCGGGTTGGGGTGCATGGAGTGTCCTGCCTGATAAAAATCTAAAAATAGTGAGGATCTACTGCAGGCGCTGGCTTGCCGGCGATGGCGGTACGTCTGACACACCGCTATCGCCGGCAAGCCGGCGCCTACAGTGATCGCCTTTCAATTCACGCACTCAGCAGCTTGCCACTGCGGATCGGCGTGGCGCCGGAAACACGGCCCAAGGGATCGCCCGGCTTCACAAAGCGCACATCGCGGCGCATGTACAACACGCCGGTGGTGTGGCTGTTGATCGTCACGGTCTTGCCACTGTGGGGATCGACGATATCGAACAACGCCTGCCCCGCTTCAATGCGACTGCCCACTGCCGCGCGGTGCACCAGCACCCCGGCGCTCGACGCATAGAACTGCTCGCTGCCCGCCAGCGGCGTCGCCGGGTTACGCAAGGCGGGCAACGGTCGTGGGGTGCCTTCGATGGCGCCCAGGTGGGTCAGGTAATCAATGATCGCCGTGGCGTCATGGTCTGCCAGTTCATACGACACATCACGCTGGCCACGGTGTTCCACGGTCACGGCGATGCTGCTGTCGGGGATCGGGAATCGCTCGCCAAACCGCTCGCGCAGATTCACCCACAGCAGGTAGAGCGCTTCATCAAAGGAATTGGCCTGGGAATCGGTAGCCAGCAGGGTCGCTTCGGCGCCGATGTAGCGCGCCAACGGCTCGATGGTCGGCCACACCGATTCGCCGGTGTAGAGGTGCATGGCCGCTTCGCGTGAGCAGTGCAGGTCCAGCACGATGTCGGCATCGTGGGCCAGCAGCATCAGGGTCTGTTGCAGCGACTGGTATTCGTCCATCGGCTGGGCGGCGCGCAGGCATTCGCCCCAGGCTTGGCGGATCAGTTCACGGTTGGCGTCGATGTCCTGGCTGAGCAGGTGTTCGATCCGGCTGGCGATTTCCGCGTACGGCACCGGGAAACCACGGTTGTAATTGCGCCCACTGCCCAGCTCGAAGCGTCCGCTAGGCGCGCCCATGATGTATTGGCCCAGGCCGGCCGGGTTGGCCACGGCTACTAGCACGATCTGCGCATTCAGGCGGCCGGCATTTTCCAGCGCGGCCAGTTGCCGGCGCAGGTGCGCAGCCACCAGCATCGCTGGGGTTTCATCGGCATGCAGCGCCGCCTGGATATAGATTTTTCGACCCGCACCCACTGCACCGTAATGCTCGCTTTCCACGTGCCTGTGGGTACCTTGTGTCGCTTGCAGCAAGGGGTGTTGATTAAGTTTCATAACGCAGGAGTCTCGATATTCGAGTGATGGTTCTGGAGAAAAGGTGCTGTTGAAAAGAGTATCGAGACCGGGTGATCGCCTGTAAGGGCGGCCGGGGCTATCTTGATCTGCCAAACCGATCAGTTGTGATGCCGATCGGGGACAGTGTGATGAGCGGGCTTGCCCCGCTCATCACAACTAAGCCTCAGACACACGCTTACCAGAGCGCCAGGGTGTAGCCCAGCAGCACGCGGTTCTCGTTGACGTCGTTGTAGAAGTTGCCCTTGGCCAGGGCGTTGCGCCAACGCATCGACACCCCCTTGAACGGGCCGGTCTGCACCACGTAGCTGATGTCCAGATCGCGTTCCCATTCACGGCCTTCGCCGTTGAAGCCGATCACCTCGGCCGAATCACCCTTGGCATACTTGATCCCGAACAGCAGGCCCGGCAGGCCCAGGTCGGCGAAGTTGTAGTCGTAGCGAGCGTGCCAGGCGCGCTCCTTGGTCTGGGTGAAGTTGGTGAACTGGTACTCGGTGAACAGGTAGCTGATCGAACCATCCAGGTAGGTGAACGGCGTGGTGCCGAACTGCCGCTGGAAGCCGCCGCCGATGCTGTGGCCGCCATACTGGTAGGTCAGGCGTGTACTCAAGGCGCGGTTATCGACATCACCCGCGAGGCCAGCGCCGTCCTTGTCGGCCTTGAAGTAGCGCACGTCGGTCTTCAGGCTGCCCGGCCCCAGGCCAAAGCTGTTCTTGAAGCCGCCGTATTGCTGGTGGTAGATGCTGTCGAGCGCGGCGTAGTGGTAGCTGAGCAACGTGTTGGGGGTCAGCGAATAATCGCCGCCGGCGAAGCGGAACTGATCGCTCAGGGCCGTGCTTTTGTAGACCTTGCTGACCGTGGTCAGCTTCATGTCTTCGTAGTTGGTGGAATCGCGGTCCTTGGCCTGGTCCAACTGACCGAGGCTGAGCTTGAGGTTGCTGATGTCGTTGGACACCAGCTGCGTGCCACTGAACGACTGCGGGAACAGGCGACTGGTATTGGGTTGCAGGGTCGGAAGATCCGGCACCAGGTAGCCCACGCGCAGTTCGCTCTTGGCGAAGCGTGCCTTGGCGGTCACGCCGAGCTTGGAGTAGCTGTCGGAAGCGCGCTTGTCGCTGTCACGTTGCAGCAAGCCGGTGCCGGATTTGTCCGGGCTGGAGTCGAGCTTCAAGCCGAGCATGCCCATGGCGTCCAGGCCGAAACCTACCGTGCCCTCGGTAAAGCCGGACTTGATCCCCAGCAAAAAGCCCTGGGCCCATTCGGCGCGCACCGACTGGCTGGCTTCTTCGCGGTAGTCACGGTTGAAGTAGTAGTTCTTCAATTCCAGCGTACCGCTGCTGTCCTTGATGAAATCTGCGTGGGCGGCGAACGGGATCAACCCGCTGCTCACGACGCCCACGCCGGTGATGAGTTGAGTCAGGGATTTTTTCATTTTTTTAAGCTCCTGGCAGTGTCATGGTTGGGGGTTTTTATTGTTCTTCGGGCATGGCTTCGCCGTTCGCGCAAATCGGCGATTTGCGCGGCGGGTGACGTCAGTCCTGGGTTACAGCGCTAGCGGTACAGGGCCCTGGCGAATGCGGTAGCCACCGTTTTCAAGTTTCTCCAAGGGGCTGGCAGCGGCCAGCAGCTTGCGGGTATAGGGGTGCTGCGGGCGGTCGAAGATCTCGTCCCGCGCGCCCATTTCCACCACCCTGCCCTCGCTCATCACCGCGACGCGGTGGGCGATGCGCTCCACCGCCGCCAGGTCGTGGGAGATGAACAGGCAGGCGAAGCCGTACTGCGCCTGCAGGCGTTCGAACAGCTCCAGGATTTGCTTCTGGATGGTCATGTCCAGGGCCGAGATCGGCTCGTCGGCAATCACCAACCGTGGGTGGCGCACCAGCGCGCGGCCAATGGCGACACGCTGGCGCTGGCCACCGGACAACTGATGCGGGAAGCGGTCGACAAACTGCTCGGCCAGGCCGATATCCAGCAGCGTCCTGGTGACGCGCTCACGCTTGTGCTCGGCGCTCATGCCCGGTACATGGCGCAGCGGTTCGGCGAGGATGTCGCCGATCTTCATGCGCGGGTCGAGGGACGAATACGGGTCCTGGAAAATCATCTGGCATTGCAAACGGTGTTCGCGATTGCCGGACTTGAGGATGTCCACGCCCTCAAACTCGATGGCGCCGGCACAGGCTTTGTTCAGGCCAACAATCGCGCGGCCCAGGGTGGTCTTGCCGGAGCCGCTGCCGCCCACCAGCGCCAGGGTTTCGCCCGGTGCGATGCTGAGGTTGGCCGAATGCACCACGCGCTTGAACGGCGTGCGGCCCCACAGGCTGCGCGGGCCAGGGTGTTCGATGCACACATCGCGGACCGTCAGCAGCGGGCCGTCGGCCTGGGGCAAGTCCGCCAACACGCCACGGCGCGGCAAGGCTTCCAGCAGCTGGCGGGTGTATTCGGCCTTGGGCGCCAGCAGGATCTGCTCAATGGTGCCCTGCTCCACCGCACGGCCTTCGCGCATCACCACCACCTTGTCGGCGTAGCGCGCCACCAGGGACAGGTCATGGCTGATAAACAGAATCGCCGTGCCCTGCTCGCGGGTCAGGTCGAGCATCAGCTTCAACACGTCCAGTTGCGCCAAGCAGTCCAGGGCCGTGGTGGGTTCGTCGGCAATCAGCAGCGCCGGGCGCAGCAGCATCACCGAAGCGAGCATGATGCGTTGGCGCATCCCACCGGAGAACTCATGAGGGAACGCCGCCAGGCAACGTTCGGCGTCCTTGATGCCGATATGGCCGAGCATCTCCAGGCTGCGTTCGCGGATCTGCGCATCCGTGAGCTTGGTGTGCAGGCGCAGGCCCTCGGCCATTTGCTCGCCGATGCTCATGGACGGGTTCAACGATACCATGGGTTCCTGGAACACCATGCCGATCTTGGCCCCGCGCAGTTGGCGCAGTTGCTCGGGCTTGAGGCTGTTGAGGTCATGGCCCTGGAACCGCACCTGGCCGCCGCAGTGTTGCAGCGGTGGCGGCAGCAGGCCGATGGCGGCGCGGGCGGCCATGGTCTTGCCGCTGCCGGACTCGCCCACCAACGCGACGATTTCCCCCGGCGCGATGGTGAAGCTCAGGTCGTTGACCGCCAGCGGGCCGTGGGTGCCGACGCGGATTTTCAGGTGATCGACTGCCAGTAATACATCAGTCATGGTCATTTACTCATCCGTGGATCAAGGCGGTCACGCAAGGCATCGCCACACAGGTTGAACGCCAGCAACGCCATGGCGATGCAGACACCGGGAAACAGCCCCAGCCAACTGGCCGTGGCGATATACGGCCGGCTGGCCGCGAGCATGTTGCCCCAGGTCGCCGCCGGTGGCGGCACGCCCAGGCCGAGGAAGCTCAGGGAGCTTTCCGCGAGGATCGCCCAGCCGAACATGCTGGTGGCCAGCACGCACACCGGCGCCACGCAGTTCGGCGCAATATGGCGCAGCATGGTGTACAGCTCGGAATTGCCGATCACCCGCGAGGCCTCGACAAACTCCTTCTCGCGCAGCGACAACACCGTGCCGCGCACCACCCGCACCACCGACGGCGTATAGGCCAGGCTCAAGGCGAAGACGATGCCGTACAGGCTCGGACCGATGATCGCCATCAAGCCCAGGGCCAGCAGGATGCCGGGGAACGCCAGCAGCGCGTCGTTGATCATCATCAGGCCACGGTCGACCCAGCCGCGCAGGAAGCCGGCCAGCAAGCCGAGGAAGGTGCCGGCGATAATCGCCATGCTCACCGTCAGCACACTCACCCACAGGCTGGTGTGCGCGCCGATCATCAAGCGGCTCAAGACATCGCGACCGTATTCATCGGTGCCCAGCCAGTGCGCGGCGGTCGGCGCCTGCAACCGCGCCAGCAGGTTCAGCGCCAGCGGATCATGGGGCGTCCATACCAGGCCGAGCGCGGCCATGATCAATAGCAAGCCCAACAGGAACGCACCGATCAGCGCATTCAACGGCGGCACGCGCCAGGCCCTGGGGGCACGCACCGGTGCAGGCAGTAGCACCTCGGGTGCAACAGGCAGTGGCTTATTCATAACTTAACCCTGGGGTCGAAGAGCGGGTACAGCAGGTCCACCAACAGGTTGACCAGCACATAGACAAAGGTCACCAGCAGCAGGCAGCCCTGCAGCACCGGGTAGTCACGGGCGTAGATGGCATCGACCATCAGGCGGCCGATGCCCGGCAGGGTGAACACGGTTTCCAGCACGGCAATGCCGCTGAGCAGGTTGCCGAGGATCAGGCCGATAAGGGTCAGGGTCGGTGCAAACGAGTTGCGCAACGCATGGCGCCACAGCACCGCACGTTCCGACAGGCCCTTGGCGCGGGCATGGGTGATGTACTCCAGGCGCAACACCTCGATGGCACTGGCCCGCGCCATGCGGGTGATTGCACCCAGCTCCACCAGGGTCAGGGTGACGATCGGCAACACGATGAAACTCAAGGCCTGCCACGGTGACTGGCCGAACGACACGTAACCCACCACCGGCAACCAGCCCAGCTTGATGCCAAACGCATACAGCAACAGCAGGCCGAGCCAGAAACTGGGGATCGACAGCAGCAGCGTGGCGGTCGACACCACGCCAAAGTCCAGTGCACTGTCCTGCTTCCACGCCGACAGCAAGCCGGCCGGCACCGCAATCAAGGCAGCCAGCAACACCGACACCAACACAATCCCGGCACTCACCTGGAAGCGATCGAGGATCAGCGGTAGCACCGCCTCATTGGTGGTGATCGAATGCCCAAGGTCGCCGCTGAGCACCGCCTTCAACCAGATTACAAACTGCACTGGCAGCGGCTGGTCCAGGCCCAGGGACGCACGCGCGACCTCCAGGCTATGGGCGTCGGCCATGTCGCCAAGCATCAGCAGGGCCGGGTCACCAGGCACCAGGCGGATGATCGCGAACACCATCAGCGAGATCAGCAGCAAGGTCGGGACTGACATCGCCAGGCGTTGGGAGATAAAACGAAACATCCTCAATTGCTCCCGGAAGCAGGGACGCTGACGGTCCACAGGCGCGGCTTGGACACCGGCCAAGTGCGCAGGCCCTTGACGTAGTCACGGCTGGCGGCAATCGCGTTGCCGTTGTACATCGGGATCATCGGCACATCCTTGATCATCTGTTGGTGCAGTTGATCGAACAATGCCTGGCGCTTGGTAATGTCGCCTTCGCGCTGGGCTTCACGCAGCCATTCACGGGCCTGGGGGTTGTCCCAGACCTTGCGGGCTTCCTTGTCTTTGTCGCCGGTCATCGAATCGAAACTCAGGGCCGGGTCGAGGCGCTCGGAGTACGGGAACGCCATCATCTGGTAGTTGCCGCTCTGGTAGCGCTCCAGTTGCGTGCCCCACTCCAGAGTCTCCAGCTCCAGGTTGATGCCGCTGGCCTTGGCCATGGCCTGCACGAATACGCCCATGTCGAAAATCGCGGCGTAGCGTTTGTTGACGATCAGTTTGATCGGCTCGCCCTTGTAGCCAGCCTCACGCAACAATTGCGCGGTCTTGGCCGGGTCGAAGGTGTAGCCCTGGTCTTCGATGGCCGTGTGGTAATGGCTGCCGCTGGCGACCATCGAGTTGTTGGCCTTGGAACGCCCGCCGGTGAGGGCTTCGACGATTTGCGCCGAATCCAGGGCATGGGCGATGGCCTGGCGCAGGCGCACATCCTTGAGCAGCGGGTCGCGGGTCTGGAACAGCAAGGCGTTGACCGACATGGTGCCGCTGGAGGTCACGCGCACGCCGGGGTTGGCCGCCAGTTCGGTGGCGTCCAGCGGGGTGACGTCGATCAGCAAGTCGACGTTTTTCGACAGCAAGGCGGCTTTGGCGGCGGCCGGGTCCGGGATCACCAGCAGACGCACGCGGTCGAGGGTGGTGGATTTGTTGCCGGTGTAGCCATCGGGCTGTTGTTCATCGCGGGCGCTGTAGTTGGGGTTACGCAGCAGTTCGACGTATTGACCGGGCTTCCACTCGCCCAGCTTGAACGGGCCGGTGCCGACCGGGGCTTTCCAGCTGCCATCGGCGTTGAGCGAGTCCGCGGACAGGATGCCGCTGCCGCCACACTCCGGCAGTGCGGTACTGGTAAGGAACAGGCCATTGGGCTTGTCGAGGGTGAACACCACGGTGAGTGGGTCCGGGGCGCTCATGTCGACGATCTTGGCGCCACCATGGCCATCGAATTCAGGCGCGCAGCGCCATTGGGTCTTGGGGTCGAGGAAGCGCTTCCAGGTCCACAGCACGTCAGCGGAGGTCAGCGCCTTGCCATTCTGGAACTTCACCCCGTCGCGCAGGTGGAAGGTGTAGCGCAGGCCGTCGTCGGACACCTGCACGTCCTTGGCCAGCAGCGGGCCGACGGTGGCGTCTTCACGAAAGGCCACCAGCCCTTCGGTGAGGTGCATGATCACCGCGTCGGAGTTGGTGTCACGGTTCACACCGGGGTCGGTGCTGCGGATATCGGCGTTGAGCGCCACCTTCAACACACTTTCGGCGTGGGCAGTACCCGCCAGCGCCGCAGACAAAGCGCCTGCCAGGATTAAAGTCTTGTTCATGGATAAATGCACCTTAAATGATCCTTACGCTTGGGGTTCGGACGCTGGCAGGACCCAAAAAGAGGCACGGCCGAACACCTGGATAGTTGTTGTTGTTTTAGTCGCCTTCACGGTCGGCGAATGTTCCTGGACCGATCTTATTCTTCACGCGGCAAGCTTGAGAAGAACGCTCCAGGTGATCAGGCTCGGCTTTTCCGATCACCTTCCGAGCCGTTCACAACCTGCCCCCAGCCTACCGAAAAATCAGGGCCCGGAGCCGTTTGCGCGCGTTCAGAAATATTGAACCTGATCGGCCAAACCGATCTGTGCGCACCTGGAGGCATCAGATAAGCTGGCGGGTATTCAATGGTTCAAATGCTCAAACCCGAGGCCGTCCTTCATGACACTCACCCATCTTCGTGCGTTCTGTGCCGTGGTCGAAAAAGGCAGTTTCCGCTCTGCCGCGCGCCAGTTGGACGTGGCGCAAAGCACCCTGACCCAATCGATCCAGACCCTCGAAAAAGAACTCGGCGTGGTCTTGCTGCAACGCTCGAACCAAGGCATCAACCTGACGTCGGCTGGCGAAGTGTTCCTGGTGCGCGCCCGTTCCATCACCCTCGATTGCGAACGCGCGCTGCTCGACCTGCAACCCTGGAAAGGCGAGCCCGAAGGCCATATCGACCTGGGCGTGACCTCCGAGCCCCTGGCCGAGCTGCTGGTGCCGGTGCTGAGCAACTTCACCCAACGCTTCCCGCGCCTCCAGGTGCACGTGGCCAGCGGCACCACCAAGGGCCTGGTCGAAAAGGTCCGCGATGGTCGCCTGGATTTCGTGCTGTGCCCGCTGGCACCGAATGTCACCGATATCGACCTGTCCATCGACCGTCTCTACAGCTCCAGCGCCGGCATTATCGCGCGCAAGGGCCATCCGTTGGGCCAGGCCAGATCGGTGCGGGAACTGGTGGACTGCCAATGGATCAGCGTGCGCTCCACCGGTGTCATCGGTGGCGCGGAAAACCGCCTGGTCCAGCTGTTCCGCACCCAGGGCCTGGCGCCGCCGAAGATCGCGATTACCACCGACTCGCTGCTGGAAACCCTGCACATCGTCTCGGAAACCGACTACCTGACCATCGAACCGCGCATGCTGCCGGGGATGAAGCTGTTTTCCAGCGCACTCACCACCATCGCCATCGAAGAACCCCTGGCACCCCGTGATGTGTGCCTGATCAGCCGCCGTTCAGCGCCCCTCACCGGGGTCAGCCAGGAACTCACCAGCATGCTGATTTCCTATTCCCGGCTGGTACACCGCAGCCGTTGATCGCCACCCTTGCCGAGCCTTTTCATGCCCCTGACTTCCTACGATGGTCTGCCGCGCGCCAGCGCCAGCAGCCTTGGCATTGACCCCGACCGTTTGATCGCGTTTCTGGATGAGGTCAAGGCCGCCGACCTCGACCTGCACGGCTTCATGCTGCACCGCCACGGCCACGTGGTTGCCGAAGGCTGGACCTGGCCGGTAGATCCCAATGAGCCACGCGTGCTGCACTCCATGGCCAAGAGCTTTACCGGCTGCGCCATCGGCCTGGCCATCCAAGAAGGATTGCTCAATCTCGATGATCGGCTGGTAAGTTTCTTCCCCGATGAAGTCCCCGCGAACGCCGACCCGCGCCTGGCCGACATGACTGTCGAACACCTGCTGACCATGCGCACCGGGCACGCCAGCAACACCTCCGGCTCGGTGTGGCGCAGCATCAGCACCAGTTGGATCGCCGAGTTCTTCAAGATTCCCCTGGCCTACGCGCCGGGCACCGAATACGTGTACACCAGCGCGGCCAGCTACATGCTCTCGGCGCTGATCAACCGCGTCACCGGCCAAACCCTGCACGACTACCTCAAGCCACGCCTGTTCATCCCCTTGGATATTCACAATGAAACCTGGGACATCGGCCCGGACGGTGTGAACCCCGGCGGCAACGGCCTTACCGCCCCCGTGTCGGCGGCGCTGAAACTGGCGGTATTGCATGCCCAGAACGGTGTCTGGGACGGCCGGCAGGTATTGCCGGCGGCGTGGGTCCAGGCCGCTACCCAACCCCAGGGCGGCCCCGACAGCCGCTACGGCTACCACTGGATGATGAAACCGCGCCCAGCCTTCAGTGCGCTGGGGGTGTTCGTGCAGATGGCCGCGGTGTACCGCGAACACAACGCAACCTTGGTGCTGGTAGGCGGGATGAAAAACTCGGCAGAGATCGTGCCGTTTATCGAGCGTTATTTTCCCGCAGCCTTCAGCGAGGATTGCAGCGTGAAACCCGAAGCCGATGCACGGCTGGAGCAACGGCTGGCGAGCATGGCTGAGCAGCCGCTACTGGTTTCAAACTGCCCAGCGCCCGAGGATTCGATACGCGTGTTTGCCGTGGCCGAAAACGGGCTTGGCGTGCGCCAACTGTCGTTCGCGTTTACAGGCCATGTACTCACTTTCGAACTGACCGACAGCCAGGCCACCCATCGCTTGCAGATCGGCATCGACCACTGGCTTACAGGGCTCACCAGCATGCCGGGCCGTGCGTTGCACCATGGTTATGAATTCAACCACGCACAGATCGTGGCCGGTGCCCGCTGGTTGGATCAAAAGACGCTGGAGATGACCTGGATCTATCCGCAGACCGCATTCAGGGATCGGGTAAAATGTGTGTTTGAAGGCAACAGCGTGAGCTTCGCCCGCACGGTGAACGTCAACAGCGCAGAGCGAGAGCAGGAAGTGCTGGTGGGCATACGTCTGTAGGTCAACCCGGTCACCACATAGAATCTTTAGAACCTGGCTGGGCGTAACACCCAGGTGCCGGCATCGCCGGCAAGCCAGCTTCTACAGGTTGACCGTGGTCGCCATGCGAGCCCTTGGGTTACTTTGGGCTGCGCCGGCATTCCGGCTCTTTTCCAAAGTGACTCGCTGTAAGCGCAACCCATGGCAACCGCGAGCGCAGCAACGGATGTGGACTCAAGACCGAGGCTTCTTCCCCCGCTCCTGCCCGCGCAGGTACAACGCCTCCACCAGTTTCTGCCGTTCATCCTGCGGCAAGGTCCCGGCAAACTGCGCCAGGGTGCCATCCACCAACGCCCTTAGCGCCGCATCCGCCTCGCGCGCCTTGGCCAACTCGGCCACCAACACTTCATGGTCCAGCGTGGGTGCCTCCATCTGCTTGATCACCCCCATGCGCGCCTCACGTCCGGCCATGATCAACGGCTGGCTGTCGGCACTGTTCTGTCGCAGCAACTGGCGCAGTTCCCTGCGCCGCTCCGGTGGCAGCTTGATCATGGCCTGGCGCAGGCCGTGCTGGTTGACCAGCACTTGCGCCGGTTTGGCGCTGGCCATCCAGTGGTAAAGGCCACCGCCGACCCCGCCGATCAAAAACACATTGAGCAGCACCGAAACGAACAACCACGGTTTAAGGGATCTGACGGTCATTGCTCGGTTTCCTCAGCGTTGACGGTAAAGACGACTTCGGCGTCGCCCTGGTCGAAGACGCTGGGCAGCACTTCGGATGACAACATGGGCAACGGCACGCTCATGGACGCCACCAGCATCCCGGTGACGATGCCGGCAATCCCCACGCCGACCAGGCCGGCAGGCGATAACCAGCTGGCGTAGCGTGACCAGAATGAGCGTGGCGCGGATTGACGTATCTGCCGCACCAGCGCCGGGTCGGCCAACGCGAGTTGATGGCTGTCCAACTGATGGTCGAGCCAGCGCGCCTGCTGCAGGGCGTCGCGCGCATGCAGATTGCCGCTGTCGAGCAACGCCTGGGCGGCGCGCTGTTCGGTGTCTGGCCAGCGCTGCAGGTCCGCGCCGTACACGTCGGCCAGATAAGCAAAGCGTTCGGGTGTCATGATTTTCCCCTTCCTGGGCGGGCAAGCCCGGGTGTGTCGGCAAGTTGACTGCGCAACTGACGTCGGGCCCGCGACAGCAGGCTCTCCAGTGCCTCGACGCTGATATTCATCAGGGCCGCGGCGTCGATATTCGACAGCTCCTGGTAGTACTGCAGCACGATGGCTTCGCGCTGGCGTTCGGGCAAGGCCGCCAACGCGGCGGCCATGCGGGCACTGCGGTCCAGGGTTTCCAGCTGTTCATCCGGTGGCGGCGCACTGTCCGCCAGTTCCGCCGTGTCCTCGTCGCTCAGCGGGCGCTCCTTGCGCCGGCGCAGGCGGTCGTGACACAGATTGAGCGCGACCCGGTGCAACCAGGTGTCGAAACGCGCCTCGCCACTGCGCCAGTTGGCCGCCTGGCGCCAGATGCGCAGGAAGCTTTCCTGGGCCACGTCCTTGGCCTCATCGGCATCGCCCAGGATCCGACTGGCGAGCGCCAGCAAACGCGGGAGTTTGCGCGTCACCATTTCGTTGACGGCGGCAGGTTCGTTATTGCCGATACGCGCCAGCAGTTCAACGTCCGGATCAGTGTCTTTCAATCGGGTAGTTCTCGGGGCCAAGGGTCAAGTTTCAGCGGATCCAATGCCCTTCGCGCCAGTACCAGTTCGGACCATGGGCTTCCCAGTGGCCGGGCTCCCAACGCGCATTGCGCATCACCGGCTGCCAGTGACCCGGCACCCAACCGTAGCCGCGCCCTTCCCAGCGCCAGTGGCCTCGGTCCCAGGCGTAGCCGGGGCGCTGGGCGGGAATCACTTCCACACGCTGCGGCGGGGGTGCCTGCTGGATGATGATTTCGGTCTGGGCAAAAGTCGGGGTGCTCACAAACGCGGCGAGCGCCAGCGGAGCAAGCAAGGCAAAACGCAATTTGGCCAGGGGTCTCATGGCAACTCCTTCATGCAACCGGCGAAAGTGCGGGTTGCTGATGGGTTGAACGGCGGGTGCGCAAAAAATCCGTCGCGGGCTGCGCGGATTTATTTTCGGGCAGTGCTCGCCAGCAGTATTGCGCAGGGGATGAGAGGGCTTGATGAAATATCTGAAAGCTTCGCGACGGATTTACACGGGTGGCCGCGTTGAAGGATTAACGCAGGTAAAACCAAGAGGAAACACCATGTACCGTCGCCTTACCATGCTGGTTGCCGCCCTGCTGATCGTCAGCCTCAGCGGTTGCGTGATCCTGCCGGAGCACCGCCATTGCTGCTGGCGCTACTACGGCGCGCTCGACACGCCCAGCCACACCGTCGACAGTTAACTGACCGCCGCAAAGCCACGGCGGCCGGCCTTGAGTTCGGTGCGCAGTTCGCCGATCAGGTTTGCGATGGAACGGATGCTGTCCAGACCCTCGGGGGACACGCGCGTCAGCAGCAGATCGACGCGTCCGGACACTGGCTCGAACACGCTGATGCGCAGCGAACCGTCGCTGTTCACCGTGCAATCGCACGCAAGCGGCAGGAAGCCGGAGGCCATGATGCGGTTGAATTCGACGATGGAAATCATGATAAGTCCCCTTCCCTGGGCCTCACCCGGTAGTTGTGATGCAGACAGAGTAGATGAGGTTTTGCAGGGGGTGGGGCTATTCACGCAAAAGTGCCAACCCTGACTCATTTTGCCCCGAAACCGCCGGTTCGCTGGCGTCAGAAAAGCTGTCAACCAGACCTCTCGTCTACTGCCAAAGCCCGGGCTTGACTCCAGGCGTGGATCAAAAGACGCTCTTGGCTTTTGGCCATCATCTCGAGCATTCCAGCATGCGCATCGCCCCTCCGAGCCAGCCCGACAGTGACGTGTACAAGACGCTATTGGAGTCGACCAAGGCCATCCCCTGGCGCATCGATTGGCAGACCATGACCTTCAGCTATATCGGCCCGCAGATCGAGGCATTGCTCGGCTGGACCCCGCAAAGCTGGGTCAGCGTCGATGACTGGGTCGAACGCATGCACCCGGATGACCGCGAATACGTGGTGAATTTCTGCATGTCGCAATCGCGCGCCGGCGTCGACCACGAGGCTGACTACCGCGCGCTGACGGCGAATGGCGACTACGTGTGGATTCGCGACGTAGTGCATGTGGTGCGCAAAGAGGGCGAAGTCGAGGCACTGATTGGCTTCATGTTCGATATCAGCGAGCGCAAGAAGACCGAAGAACACCTGGTGCGCCTGCAGAAACAACTCGAGGAATATTCCTATCAGGACGGCCTCACCGGCATCGCCAACCGGCGCATGTTCGACACCGTGCTGGAGCGCGAATGGGCCAGCGCCCAGCGCAGCCAGTTGCCGCTGTCGTTGATCATCCTGGATATCGATTTTTTCAAGCAGTACAACGACCACTACGGGCATATCAAGGGTGACGAATGCCTGCGCCAGGTGGCACGCACACTGTCGCAGGCGGCCAATCGCCCACGGGATTTCATTGCGCGTATCGGCGGTGAAGAGTTTGTGTGGCTGCTGCCGGAAACCGACGCGGCGTCGGCCCGGCAAGTGGCACAACGCTGCCTGCATCTGATCCGCCAGCAGCAGATCGAACACGGCTTTTCGCCCGTCGCCAACCAACTGACCTTGAGCCTGGGTGTCGGTACGCGGATCGTCACACCCGAGAGTGCGATGCTGGGTTTTGTCGAAGACGTCGACAAGTTGCTGTACCAGGCCAAACGTAATGGACGCATGCGCGCAGAGTTTGCCGAGGGTGAAGTTTGACGCCGAGGTCAAATGACAGGCAAAAAAAATCCCAAGTAGCTGATGGAAACTTGGGATTTAAAAATGCATAAACCGTGGGAGGTGAACGCCCGGCAATATTACCGATTGTAAAAAGCCGTAACAAGATTATTTTAATCCTTTCGTCGGATTAAAAGTGTTGTAAGTCATTCAATAACCACACTTTTTTAAAGGGAGTCAGCGGTATTAATGCCACTTTTTGGTGCAACTTCCGCTTATATATCCACGTATAAGAAAGGGTTATTGATTAATTCGGTGCGCCTCTGCTGATCGACTGTTCGCTCAACTGTTTGCAGCTATCGCGAAGTTCAAGGCTGCCGGACACTGCCACACTGGCAACCCGCTCAACTTGCCGACACAGTGCCAGGCGCTCGGCGGCCTCCTCGCGCTGGCGATCCGCCTTGGCGTTGAGCTGCATGAAATACCCCCCGAGCAGCACCGCCACGCACAGCACCCCGACCGCATAGTAGCGCAGGCTGTTGGACGGCTGCGGCTCAAGGGGCCTCATGGTTTAGTCCACCCTGCTCTTTTCATAACGCACGTCGTCACCCTCGCCCCGGCCCACTACCGACCAGCCCAGGCGTTGGTAGAAACCGTTGGCGCGAATGTCGGCACCACCATCGGTGATCAGGAACAGTCGCTGGTGATGCTTGAACAGCGCCGCCTCGGCCACGGCCATCAACTGGCGTCCGAGGCCAAGGTGCTCATGCGACGGCAAGACGAACATTGCAAACACCTCTCCCTGCGCCAAGTCGACCATGGCAAACGCCACCGGCTGGCCCTCCACCTCGGCAATCCAGGCACAGGGCGCTGCCTGGATAGTGTCGGCCAGCACCTGCGGCGTGATGCCCAGGTCGGCCATCTGCTCGCGGCTCAGGTGGTTCTGCACCACCGAGGTGCGGATGGCAAAAAGCGTGTCGATGTCATCCGTCGTCGCCGCGCGGATACGTGTTTGCATACTGGCCTCCCTGATGAAGTGCGCAATTGTATGCAAATAGAAACACACCGATTGTCGTGGATTTGTAAAACGCCTTAACGGGCAGCGGCAAGCCGGCCGCTATGCAGTGGATTGACGCCTGAATTGCCCCGGCGCCATGCCGTGAGCCTTGCGGAAACAGCGGGAAAAGTACGCCTCATCGGTAAACCCACAGCGATGTGCAATCACGCCAATCATCTGCGTGCCGTTGAGCAACAGCGTGCGCGCCAATTGCATGCGGCGGTCGAGCACCAGTTGCGAGAAAGGCTTGCCGGTTTCCTTGCGCAGCAGGTGGGTCAGGTAGTTGGGCGACAAAAAGGCCGCGGCGGCCGTATCGGTCAGGTTGAGGGTCGGTTCGTGCAAGTGCTCGCGGATATGCGCCTGCACCCGCGCCAGGGCATCCTTGCGCCCGCGTCGGGTGGCGTTGTTGGCAGCGAACGCCTGTAACGGCTCGGCGTATTGCTCGCAGACCAGGCCGATCACCTGGAACAGATAGCCCTTGAGGCGCTCGCGCGCGCCGAAAGTGCGATGGGCATCCAGGTCGCGCATATGCGCCAGCCAGGTTTTGACCTGCTCGAACGTGGCATCGTCGAGGATGAAGTCCAGCTGTTCCTGGAAGCGAAACGGCGACAGTTCCGGCGCCTGGCCGATGGGGATGTCTTCCAGGTCCAGCGGATCGCACGTCAACTGCGGCAGGAAAAACGCCTGGCTGAAGTTGATCAACAAGAACTCGCCATCCTCGGGATGCGGGATCACATGCAGCCGATGCGGCAGGATGAATGCCAGGGCATTACGCGGGAACGGCCGCACCGCGCCGCCGATATGCTGCACGGTGTCGCCGCCAAGGTTGATCTGGATCTGGAAATACTCATGGCGATGAGGACTGGTCAGCGCCGCCCTGCCGCGTTTGTCGCGGATGTAGAAGTCGGGGCGGTCGCTGCGCTGCTCCATGCCGTAAGTGGTGACGCGGGTGCCTGGCATAACGGTCTCTCGGATGTCCTGGGCACCACTGTAGCCTCAACCCTGGCCGAGGGTGAAACGCAACTCGCCAAGGCCGTCGATGCCGGCGCTGAGCACATCACCGCGCTGCACCGCGCCGACACCGGCGGGCGTGCCGGTGAAGATCAGGTCGCCGGGCTTGAGGGCTGCGGATTTGGAGGCGTGGCTGATCACTTCGCTGACGTTCCAGATCAAGTCTGCCAAGTCGCCGACCTGACAGAGCTGACCATTGACCTTGAGCCAGATTTTGCCGCTGGACGGATGCCCGACGGCGCTCACCGGTTGCAACGCGGTGGTCGGTGCGGATTCGTCAAAAGCCTTGGCCCATTCCCACGGACGCGAGAGCTTTTTCGCCTCGGCCTGCAGGTCGCGGCGCGTCAGGTCGATGCCGACGCCATACCCCCAGACGTGGGACAAGGCATCTTCAGGATTGATGTCCACCCCACCCTTGCCGATCGCCACCACCAGTTCGACTTCGTGATGCAGGTCGGCGGTCAGCGGCGGATAGGCGATCACGCCCTCGGCCGGCACCACCGCGTCTGCGGGTTTCATGAAGAAAAAAGGCGGTTCGCGGTCCGGATCGTGCCCCATTTCGCGGGCGTGTTCGCTGTAGTTGCGGCCGACGCAAAAAACCCGGCGCAAGGGGAAGCGCGCGTCGCTGCCCTTGACTGCCAACGAGGGGGTTTGCGCGGGGGTGAAGACATACTCGGTCATGGTCTGTGCCTCTTGGTTTGCCTGGCACCAGTATGGCGAGGGTGCCCGCGACGAAGTTGGACAGGCTTACGCAGATTTTGCACTGGGCGGTGTTTGCTCCTGCGGCGCACTGCCCGGCATCAGTCGATGCCTGCGCAGTCCATGCACTTCAACCTGGGCTGGCGCGCCGCTGTATGCCTGTCCCAGGCGAACCGATGGTTTATCGCCACGGCGAACGTATTTTTCCAGGAAGATGCCGGCTCACCGTAGTCGTTTTAAACCGCCGGAGGTTATTTGCGCGCCACTTTATAGCGCAGGCAATCCTGGTAGAAACTCTGGCGAATCGCCTCGGGCTTGAGCCGTGAACGGCTGTCATAGGTCTGTTCGGTGATGCCCATGGCCATCATGCGCATCCACGATTTGCTGAACTTGATGGTCTGGATCTTCTGCCGCGCGGCATACAGCGACACGCCCGACAGCTTGAGTTCCTGGGCCCTGGCGGCGGTGCCGGCGCCCCAACTGCACATGTACTTGTCACCCTCGCGCAGCTCCCGTGCCTGCACGGCAGCCGCGCCGCCGGCCAATGAGCAGGCGATCAGCATGATTCCAACAGTGCGCATTTGCTTCCTCACCTAACCACCTGAAAATAAAAGTGATTTTGGCGAGGATTTGCCTACAGGGGGGCCATTAAATTGCCTTCTTGCGCAATGTTTCAGGCCGCCGCTGCCGGCGTGGTGCGAAAGGTGACACCAAGGCGGTTAAAGGCGTTCATCAGGGCGATGCCGTAAGTCAGGTCAGCCAGTTCCTTGGCATTGAATTCGGCGGCGGCGGCGGCGTAGTCCGCGTCCGACACATCACTGCGGGTAACGGCTTCAGCGAAGGCCAGGGCGATGCGTTCACGCGCGGTAAACACGTCGCGGGCATCGTGCCACACCGGCACCAGTACCAGTTTATCCACGGCCAGGCCTTGCTTGAGCAGGTCCCGCGCGTGCATGTCGATGCAGAACGCGCAGCCGTTGATCTGCGAAACGCGCAGGTACACCAGGTCGATCAGCGCCTTGGGCAGGCCGCTGTTCTGCAGGTAGACGTAGACGCCGCCGAAAGCCTTGTAACCTTCCGGGGATGCTTGGGTGTAATCGAGGCGAGTGGTCATGGTAAATCCTGTTGCGGTTGAGTGAAGGGGCCATCTTGCGGGGCCATGGCTCACCTCTGAAGAGCCAAGAATGGCGCTGATGCATAGGCCATGATGGCCTGGTCATTTAGTGCAGTTATGGCACTTGGGAATGGGTCATGGCCCCGGTAGAGTGAGATCAGCCACGACCTGGAGCCAGGCCCCATGTACACCCTGCCCCCGCCGGATCTCACCGACGCCGAACCGATCTACCGCCAGCTTTACTGGCGCTTTCGCAGTGCCATTGCCGAAGGGCTGCTCAAGCCGGGCGAGCGCGTACCGGCGGCGCGGGCCCTGGCCAAGGAGCTGGGGCTGGCGCGCGGCACCATCGACAGCACCTACTCATTGCTCACCGCCGAGGGCTACCTGGAGTCGCGCGGCCAGGCCGGAACGGTGGTGGCCCAGGGTATCGAGGCCGCCCTGCCCACGCGCGTGGTGGCCGCGCCCTACCACGCGGTGCGCCGTCAGCAGCCGGTGCTGCCCTTCCAGATGGGCCTGCCCGCGCTGGATGCCTTCCCGCGCAAGATCTGGTCGAAAATCGCCGCCCGCTGCGTGCGCGCCACGCAACTGGCCGACATGGCCAACCCGCCGGTCCAGGGCCTGCCCGCGCTGCGGACCGCCATCGCCAGCTATTTGCAGGTGGCCCGGGGTATCCACTGCACGCCGGAGCAGGTGTTTGTCACCTCGGGCTATCGCAACACCTTGAGCCTGATCACCCACGCATTGCTAAAGCCCGGCGACCGGGTGCTGGTGGAAGACCCGGGCTACCCGCCGACACGCTCCCTGCTCGAGTACCTGCACATCAACACCGTGCCGCTCCCGGTAGACGCCGATGGCCTGTGCGTGCGCCAGGCCGGCGACGCCCGCGCGGCGATCGTCACCCCCGCCCACCAGAGCCCGCTGTGCGTGTCGCTGTCACTGCCGCGTCGCCTGGAGTTGCTGGAGTGGGCCACGCGCCAGCAGGCGTGGATCATCGAAGACGATTATGACGGCGAATACCGTTATGTCAGCCGCCCGCTGCCTGCCCTCAAGAGCCTGGACCGCGAGGGTCGCGTGCTGTACGCCGGCACGTTCAGCAAAGTGCTGTTCCCCGGCATTCGCCTGGCCTACCTGGTGGTGCCCTCCTCCCAGGTTGCGCACTTTGCGCAGGTGAGCCAGAGCTTTCTCGGCCATTGCCCGGAACTGACCCAGGCAATCGTCGCCAGCTTTATCGCCGAGGGGCATTTCGCCCGCCATATCCAGCGCATGCGCAAGCTCTATGGCGAACGCCGCGACGCCACCGCCAACGGCCTGCGCAAGGTGTTGGGCGAGCATATTGGCATCGATGCGCAGCCGGGCGGGATGCACCTGGTCCTGCGGCTCAAGGCTCCACTATCGGACCGTTTGCTGGTGAAGAGACTGGCCGACGCCGGCATTTTTGCCGAGGCCTTGAGCGATTGGAGCATGGTGCAGCAAACCGGCCCCGGCCTGCTGCTGGGCTTTGCCAATATCGACTCCCAGGCCAGCGCCGAGGCCTTGGGTCAGCGTCTCCTCGAATGCCTTACGGGCTAGCGTCCACACGCGCCCTGACAGGCCTTGGCGATGCTGCTCACGTACGTGTTCGCCAAGACCTTTGTTCAGATCACCACTGGTAGGTCGCGCTCGCCTGCACCGTGCGCTGCGAGCCATACCAGCACCACGAGTACGAATAGCAGGAGGCAACGTACTCTTTGTCCGCCAGGTTAGTGGCGTTGAGCGCCAGGCGCAGGTTGTCCTTGAGGTTGGCGATATTCGGGATGTCGTAGTGCACCGCCGCGTCAAACAACGTGTAGCCCGGCACCTTCAGGGTGTTGGCGGTATCGCCCCAGGACGAACCGACATAGCGCGCGCCGGCGCCGACGCCGAAGCCCTTGAGGTGGCCGTCGTGGAAGGTGTAGTCGGCCCACGCCGAAGCGGTGTGGCGCGGTACCGCGTAGGTGGTGGTGCCTTCGGCGTCGATGGCAGGGCCTACGCCGATGTCGCTGATCGGTGCATAGCGCACGGTGCTGTTGGACTTGCTGATGCGGTTATCCAGGTAGGCATAGGCCGCGGTGATATCCAGGTTGTCGTTGAGGCTGGCCTTGCCTTCGAGTTCAAAGCCTCGCGACTGCACTTCGCCGTCCTGGCTCTGGCAGCGACCGGAACCGCACAGGTGGGTCGGATCCGGGTCGGTCGTGAGTACATTGGTCTGGCGCAGGTCGAAAATCGCCGCGGTGATAAAGCTGTTGCTGCCCGGCGGCTGGTACTTGATACCGATTTCGTACTGCTTGCCTTCCGTCGGCTTGAACACCGAACCGCCATACCCGGTGCCCGACTGCGGGTTGAACGACTCCGCATAGCTGGCATATGGCGCCAGGCCATTGTCGAACAGGTAGACCAGGCCGACCCGGCCGGTAAACGCCTTGCTGTCCAGGGAAGACTTGGTCTTGGCACCGGTGCTCAGAGTCTGCGTGCTGTTGTCGGTGCTTGCCCAGTCATAGCGACCACCCAGCAGCAGCACCCACTTGTCCCACTTCATCTGCTCTTGCAGATACACGCCGGTCTGTTCGCTGCGCGAGGTGCCATCCGTGGTGTACGCCGGTACCGGGACGGCCGCGCCATAGACCGGGTCGAAAATGTCGAGGGTCGGCCCGGCGGTGTAAACGCCCGAACCGGACTTGGTGTCGGTGCTGGTGTTCTGGTAATCGAGGCCCATCAACAGCGTGTGCTGCAACGGCCCGGTGTCAAACTTGGCCTGCAGCTGGTTGTCGAGGGTGTAGGCATCCATGTCGACGTCACTGGCGATGGTCGAGCGTCGGATGGTGCGATAGTCCGTCAACAGGTAGTTGCTGTAGAGGCTGCGGTACTGGCCCTCGGTGCGCAGGTAACGCGCGTTCTGGCGCACGGTCCACACATCGTTGAAGTGATGTTCGAACGCATAACCGAGGGAGTAGTACTCGCGGTCGCTTTTTTCGAAATTCTTCTCGCCGTCGTAGAAATCCACATCGATCTTGCGCCCGGTGGGGCTATGCAGCACCGAGCCCCACGCCGGGACCGAACCGTAGGACGCGCCCTTGGGATCCTTCTGGAAATGCCCGAGCAAGGTCAGCGAAGTGTCCTCATCCGGGCGCCAGGTGAATGCGCTGGACAGCGACTGGCGACGAGTCTCGGTGTGTTCGACCTGGCCGTCCGCATCATCGAAAAGGCCGGCGACGCGGTAGGAATACACGCCTTGATCATCGATCGGGCCGCTCAGGTCGAAGGTGGTGCGTTTCTTGTTGAACGTGCCGTATTCAACGCCCACTTCGTGGAACGGCGTGTCCAGCGGGCGCTTGCTGACCATGTTGACCACCCCGCTCGGCGTGCCCTGCCCGTACAGCACCGAGGCCGGGCCGCGCAGCACTTCGACGCGCTCCAGGTCGAACGCATCTTTTTGTGGCAAGGCGTCACGGCTCGATGGCATCCGCAAGCCGTCCAGGTAGGTGGCCGGGGCAAAGCCACGAATGGTCAGTTGGTCCAGGCGTGACGCGGTGGCGCCACGGGTTTCCGGGATCACGGCGGCGCTGTAGCGCAGGATCTGGTTGAGGCTCTCGGCATTCTGCGCGCGCATCTGGTCTTTGGTGACAATCGAGATCGACTGTGGGGTCTCGATCACCGCGGTGTCGGTCTTGGTCCCCGACAAACTGCGCGTCGCGACATAACCGGAGACCGGCCCGGTGGGGCTTTCGCTCTGGTACGCGCCACTGATGGTGGTAGCCTGCAACTCCATGGCGCCGCCGCTCTGTGGGATGGCCTCCAGGCGGTAGCGATCGGCGGAGAGCTTCAGGGCCTGCAGGCCGCTGCCGGCGAGCAACTGGGTCAGCGCCACGTCGATATCGTATTGCCCGCTCAGGCCGTTGCTGTGCTTACCCCGCGTCAGGCTTGCGTCGAATGCCAGCACCAGGCCCGCCTGCTCGGCCAGGCTGTTGAGAGCCTGGCTCAAGTCGCCAGCCGGAATCTGGAAGCCACGCATCGCGCGGCTTTCTTCGGCGAAGGAGGTTTGGACGGTCAGCAACGGCACGGCGGCAAAGGCTATCGCCACTGAAAGGGCCAGTGGATGCAAAGGACGAGCGAGGCGCGACATGGGAAATCCTGTGTAGGAGAGGTTCTATAAACCATGACGGCCATGTCCAGAAATCGGGTAGTAATGAGAGAAGTTTTTATTTGAGATTCATTCTGCCAGCGCAGCTGCAATCAGCTGCGGCGCTTTTTTGTGTGGTTTCGGGGGGTGTTTTTTTTGAGGCTTTTTCCCTCGATAGGTGGGCCTTTTCTGATTTTTTGAACCGCTCATCCAGCGGTTTTTCCTGCGGCAGAATCCGACGCCTTGCCGATAGGCGGCATCTCGATAGAGGTGATCGGGCTGGAGGATCGCAGCTCGACAGTCATTATGTTGAAGGAACATTATGACTTCAGGATAAGAATGGAATACTGGAATGAACTAGAGAGAAATAGATTCTTCGAGAAGCTATTCATCAAACCTGTAGAGATTGGAAAAATCGCATTATTTTCTTGCAGATAGAAAATGATAGACCGTCATTAGGATTCGACACCCCCAACTTCCCAGACACATTACCGACTAAATAGGAGGGCAAAGGCTATAACACTTGCAGAATGGGGATTGATTGCCATGGCATTCGCGACTTGAAAATAAAAAACCTACCCATTCGAAAAGTGTTTTTCTTGAACATCACACGCAATGAGGATCAATTTTACTTTCAAGCAATCAACAAAAACGCATCAATTGAATTCAAGGCCAAATACATTTCACTTTGCGACCCAAATATTTATATAACCGGAGCTGTTGATTATTTTTTTGAGTTCATAAATACATGATGGGCTTCCCATGCCCCGTGGTCAGCCTCCATTCGCCCCCTCACCCAGTTCCACTTTTGATTAAACCACTCCGCGTAAGCCGCTCTAGCATTGGCATTACTCAATGAATTACTCAGAAACAGAGATTAATGAAGCTTTAGAGAAGCCATCGATCAGAAACAGAAAACTTAATATCGATGAACTGAAGGCATTAATAATATCTCTTTGCGAAATTTTTTACGCCGCTGGGTGCGATTTTCCCGACCGATCGAAAACCCCCGACAACTTGAGCGTATTTTATCTGAAACAACGGGATATCCATTTAGGATAACGGACATAAGTTTGTCGTTCTTGGTTTACATGGACGACCATGACTGTGTAAGTTGGGCTTAAACTAACTGAGCCAAGTTCATCCCCACGCCACCACCAACAACCCTACCCCCAACACCAGACACAACGGCGAATAAAAATACGTATCCAGTCGTGCAAACCTCGACCCGCCGACTTTCTTGAAGAACCCCACCAACTCCGAATCCCCAATCGCTCTGGCAAACATCACCACGGCAATCGCGCTGATCCCCCATTGCAACGCCCCATGGGACACCGCCGAGAAGTACAAACCCGCTCGCAGGCACACCAGCAGCGCAATCGCCACCAGCCCCATCGCGACCAGAAAGGTCCCCAGCGCCGAGGGTTTGAACGCCGGGCGTGGGCCGCTGGCGAATTCACCGGGTAGTTGGGGGATGGCGGCGAGACTGCCGAGTTTGCCGCCGGCGGCCCAGTACAGGTGCACCATGCTGATGCAGGTGAATACGCCGACGATCCATCGTGCGATGACAAAGCTCATGATGGTTCTCCCTGAAAAGATGCGAGACAGGATAGTCGCCCTGAGATTTTTTGCAGGCATTTCGTCGGCGGCTGATGGTAAAGTGCCGCCCCATGAAAATCGCCCGTGCCGACCGCTCGCTCATTGCCTGGATGCTGTATTGCTGCGTCCTGTTCAATGTGTTCGCCTGCAGTATTGGTCATGGGCAGATGGTCGGGATGCAACTCAACGGCATCGGCGGGCAGTTCTGTACCGTCGATCCGCGTACCCAGGCACCCAAGCCGTCCAACTCCGCCGATGAGCAGTTGCCGACGCTGTCCAAGGCATTTGGTTGCCCGTTGTGCTCGACCGGCGGCATGGGCCCGGCGCTCAATTCCAGCCTGAATGTGGCGGTGTTGCCGCAACCGCATGCGCCACCGCCGGCGATCGTTGCTGCCGCTGACATCCCTGCCCGTTTCACCTGGCCCACGGCCCATCCGCGTGCGCCACCCGCCCTCGCCTGATCCTTCGCGTTCCGATCTGCACTGACCACCGTTTCCGCAAGGAAGGACGGGCGGCCGTGCGTTGTTTTCGAGCCAAGTTTTTCAGGATTCGACATGAAACATTTACCTCTGTTGGCGGGCCTTTTCGGCTGCCTGCCTGTCTGCACCTGGGCCATTGAACTGGCGCCTACCACCGTTGATGGCGAGCAAACCGCCGAGCCCGGCCTTGCCCTGGACCAATCCAGCGGCGTCGCTTCGCGGCTGGGCTTGAGCGTGCGGGAAACCCCGGCGTCGGTGGCGATTGCCAATCGCAACGATATCGAGCGCCATGGGGCGAAGACCTTCCGCGATGCGGCCAACACCCTGCCCGGCGTCAACGCCAGCGCGCCGCCGGGGTTTGGCGGGTTTGTGTCGTATCGTGGCTTCACCAGCAACCAGATCACCCAGATGTTCAATGGCATCAACGTCGCCACGGGCCTGGCCCGACCGGTGGATGCCTGGATTTATGACCGGGTGGAATTGGTCGGCGGCCCCTCCTCCCTGATCAACGGCGCCGGCTCCGTGGGGGGTTCGCTCAACTACGTGACCAAGTTGGCCACGCGTGAGGAACAGGCCGCCGAGGGCCAACTGACCTATGGTAGCTACGACACCGTCGGCATGGCCTTGGGGGTCAACCACGCTCTCACCGACCCCGGTGCCGACGTCCAGCACTACGCGCGCCTGGATGTGAGCCGCAATACCAACCACAGCTACATCGATCGCGACCAGCGCGACGCCTGGAGCCTGGCGTTTTCCCTGCTCAGTGATCTCACTCCCAACCTTTCGCATACGCTGGCCGTGGAATATCAGGATGAACACGAGGACAGCCCCTATTGGGGCACGCCGGTGCTCAACCCCAAGGCCGGCGAGCTGAAGATCGACAAGCACAACCGTTTCAACAACTACAACGTCGCCGATGGCCGTTACGAGCAACGCACGATCTGGGCGCGCTCGATCATCGACTACCGTATCAACGACAGCACCACCCTGAAGAACACGCTCTACCACCTGGACAGTCAGCGCGATTACCGCAACCTGGAAACCTACCAGTACAACGCCGACAACAGCGCGGTGAACCGCTCCACTGCCTATCAGGTGCGTCATCAGGGTGAACAGCACGGCAACCAGTTCGAACTGCGCCACGAAGACAGCCTCTTTGGCTTGTCGACCACCTGGTCCGGCGGCTTTGAGTACAAGGTCAACAGCACCACCAACACCCCGCTGAATGTGCCGGGCAACAGCACCGTGGATCCGAACAATTTCGATCCAGGGCACTTCTACGACATCCCGCGCACCCGGGAAAGCTTCGGCAAGGACAAGACCAGCGAAGTCACCACCAAGGCGCTATTCGTGGAGAATCGCCTGGGTCTGACTGACAAATTGTCGCTGCTGACCGGTCTGCGTTATGACGCCATCGACCTGGATGTCACCAACCACCGCGCGGTTACCGCCAGCAACCCATGGCATTTCACCCGCACCTGGGAGCCGGTGACCGGCCGTGTGGGCTTGACGTACCAGTTCATCCCCTCGGCCAATGTCTATGTGCAATACAGCACCGCTGCCGAGCAACCGAGTACCACCACGCAAGTGTTCGATGTATCGACGGGCAAACAGTGGGAAGTGGGCAGCAAGTTCGATTATCTGGACGGCCGGGGCTCGGCCACCGTGGCGGCCTACACAATCGAGCGCAAGGACTTTGCCGTCACCGATCCGCAGGACCCCACCAGCAGCATTCCGGTCGGCGCGCAGTCGTCCAGAGGCATCGAACTGGCCAGCTCCTTGCGCATCACGCCAAGGCTGCTGGCAGAAGGCAACTTCGCCTGGGTAGATGCCGAGTACGACGAGTTCAACGAAAAAGTCGCGAGCGGCGCGGTGGTCTCGCGCAAGGGCAATACGCCCACCAACGTGCCCAAGCGCGTGGGTAATGTGTGGCTGACGTATGATTTTGCCGAGGATTGGCAAGGCGGCGTGGATGCACGGTACGTGGCGCAGGTGTACGCGGATAACGCCAATACGCAGACAGTGCCGGCTTACACGCTTTTCGGGACGTTCCTGCGCTACAAGGTCGACGCACATACCTCGATCACCGGTCGCGTGCGTAACCTGACAAATGAAGTCTATGCCGAGTTTGCCCATGTCTCCCCGGCGTACTACCTGGGCGCCCCGCGCACGTTTGAGCTGGCGGTACAGACCAAGTTCTAGCCTTGGAATACACCCCAAATGTGGGAGCGGGCTTGCTCGCGAAGGCGGTGGGTCAGTTAGCCTCTCCAGCGACTGACACACCGCTTTCGCGGGCAAGCCCGCTCCCACAGTTTTGATCGTTGTTCGGGCCTGGGGGCGCGGTGCTGCACCGGCATTTGAGCAGTCGGATCAACCCGGTTCCAACCTTGGAATACAACCCAAATGTGGGAGCTGGCTTGCCTGCGATAGTGGTGAATCAGCCATTACCTTCAGTGACTGACACACCGCTTTCGCGAGCAAGCCCGCTCCCACAGTTTTGATCGTTGTTCGGGCCTGGGGTCGCGGTGCTGCACCGGCATTTGAGCGGTCGGTACAACCCGGTTCCCACCTTGGAATACAACCCAAATGTGTGGCTTGCCTGCGAAGGCGGTGGATCAGTTAGCATATTCATCAACTGACACACCGCTTTCGCGGGCAAGCCCGCTCCCACAGTTTTGATCGTTGTTCGGGCTTGGGAGTCGCGGTGCTTCACCGGCATTTGAGCAGTCGGATCAACCCGGTTCCAACCTTGGAACACTTGCAAAATGTGGGAGCTGGCTTGCCTGCGATAGCGGTGGGTCAGCCACTACCTTCAGCGACTGACACACCGCTTTCGCGGGCAAGCCCGCTCCCACAGTTTTGATCGTTGTTTGGGCTTGGGGCTAGCGGTGCTGCACCGGCATTTGAGCAGTCGGATCAACCCGGTTCCAACCTTGGAATACAACCCAAATGTGGGAGCTGGCTTGCCTGCGAAGACGGTGGATCAGCCACTACATTCAGCGCCTGACACACCCCCTTCGCAAGCAACCCCGCTCCCACAGCTTTGATCATTCTCCGGAATTGATGCCCAAGGTCTACTTGACGCTAGCCTCGACCTTCTGTGCCACATCCTCGGGCAGCCACGCCTTCCACACTTCCGGGTGTTCCTTGAGGAACACCTGCGCAACTTCTCGAGGCGCGGTGTGATTTTCGCTCATGGTTGCCAGGGCTTTGTTCAGCGGGTCAATCGGGAACTCGACCTTTTCGAAAAAGCTGGCAATCTGCGGATGTTCCTTCTGGAACGGCGTGGACACGCCGATACTCAATTTGGAAGCCAGCGAGCGAGTCGGTTTGGGATCAGGGTTGTCCGCATCCGTCAGCGTCTTCCACGCCTCGGCGTCAAACGGTGGTTCTTCCAACTGGATCAGCTTGTAGCGCCCCATCAACGGCGTCGGTGACCAGTAGTAGAACAGCACCGGCTTGCCACGACGAATAGACGAGGCAATCTCGGCATCCAGCGCTGCGCCGGAGCCGCTGCGGAAGTTCACGTAGCTGTCATCCAGGCCGTAGGCCTTGAGTTTCTGCTTGTTGACCACTTCCGAGGTCCAGCCGATGGGGCTGTTGAGAAAGCGTCCCTTGCCCGGGGATTCCGGGTCCTTGAACACGTCCTTGTATTGCGCCAGGTCCTTCACGCTCTTGAGGCCCGGCGCCAGCGGCTTGATGCCCTTGGCCGGGTCGCCCTTGACCACGTATTCCGGCACCCACCAGCCTTCGGTGGCTCCTTTGACCGTATCGCCCAGGCCCACCACTTTGCCTTCGGCCTCGGCCTTGACCCACACCGGGCTGCGGCCGGCCCACTCTTCGCCGATGACCTGGATATCATTCTTGGCCAGCGCGGTTTCCAGAGTGATAGTCGTGCCGGGCAAGGTGTCAGTGGGCAAGTCGTAGCCCTTTTCGACAATCACCCGCAGTACTTCGGTAATCAGGCTGCCGCTTTCCCAGTTCAGGTCGGCGAAATGTATCGGCGCCTCGGCTGCGGACACCGGCAACGCCGCCACGGACAGGCCGAGGGTCGTCAGGGATGCAGCCAACAACGTTTTCAATCCTTTCATGCCTTCGCACCTCGCGATAATGCAGCAACCAGCGGGCGGCTTTGCTGACTATGCGCGAAGCCTCTGAATAGTTAAGTCAACTCAACTGTAGTAGAGGTTCCGGGAGACAACGGATGTTCGTGGTATGGGCGGATTACTCGCTGGCCTTGAAGGTCACCAGTTCACCCTTGCGCCACTTGGCGGCCTTGCCGGTCACGGCCTTCAGGGTTTTGGTCAGGCCTTCCTGCAGTTGCTCATTCGCGGCAAACACCAGCATCACGCTGTGGCCTTCCTTGAAGACGATGCCCTGGCCGTCGGCCGAAGAAACAAAGGCATAGTCGCCCAGGCCATACACCGTCAACTTGATGTCGCGAAACTTCAATTCAAACTTGCCGCCTTCACGACTGGGCAATACCGCCGCACGGAAATGATCACCCACTTTGAGTTCCAGGCGGGGTTTGTCATCCACCACCATCGCCGCTTCGGTATCGATTTCGGCGATGTAGATGCCTTCCGGCGTCTGTTCAGTGATGTAGACAAAACGGGATTGAAACTGCTTGACCAACTTTGCGCGCAAATCACCCAGCACAAATAACGCGTGCATATCCAGATTACTGACTGCCAAGGAAACGCCCCCACATCGAAAAGAGCGCTGTCCGCCAGAGCGGGCAGCACAAAAAAACGGCCATCACGGCGCGTGCATACAACACATTCACATTGAAAAAACTGAAGAAGATCCCGCTGTCGCGCCATAAGACTAGTACAGACGTACGCGATGGACCTTGTGCAAGGTCATCAGGCACCACAGGAGATCACAGGTTCCACGGTCCGAGAATACGGACCGACCAACTTCAGAAGATAACCCAGTTAAAAATGCAGTTTTCCGACACCCAACACAAAAATACATACCTGGCATGGAACCGCGCGCCAGCTGCCGACGACAATACTAAAACAGCTGCACCGATCAAAACTACTCAAAACGCTGCAGATGGGTCAACCGAATTGATCGAAAGGAACAGTCCATGCAACGACCAACCTACGACACTCTGTCCTCGAACACTCGTTCATCATGCCAGGACGAGGCGCAATACTACCGCTTGCGCGGCTACGACGGGTACTCGGATTCAGTTCTTTACCAAGTGGTTCCGGCCGGCCGCAACTTCTTTCATATCCGAGAAGTGCTCAGCGGTCGAATCAGAGGCTTTCGCAGCAACCATATCAAGGCGTGCGAACTGGCCAAAGAGCTCGAGGCCGTCCTGCATCAGCCGCATGGCGGCATCGTTTCGTCACCTTGATGACTTTACTGCGCCGCCGACCCGCAACAACTGCCATACTGGCCCGTCCACTGAACTTTGTCCCTCCGGGCCAGGTTTCACCAGTGCAGTTATCTCCAAGGGAAGGCTATACGTGACGGAATTTGATATCGGCGAATTTTTCATCCATGGCGATGCACGAGAGGTAGACGGTGAGTTTCAAGCGGTGATCGTGATGCGGGCCAAGCCACCGCTGACCACTGTCACCACCCACCAGGTGGAAAAAGACCGCTGGTTCAAAACCGTGGACGCCGCCGCCATTGCTGCCAAGGACGCCGCCAAGGCGCTCAAGAGCGCAGTCGATGCCGGTGCGCTCAACTCCTGAGCAACAAATTCGAACTCCGCCGCGCCACGAACCTCCCATGCATAACGACCACCCTGCATGGAGAACGATATGGACGCGCCAATCCCAACACTTGAAACCCTGTTTGATCAACTGGGCCTGGATTCATCCCCAGAAGCCATCGACACGTTCATTGCCAGCAACCCGTTGCCCGAGGACGTGAAACTGATCGATGCTCCCTTCTGGACACCCCAGCAGGCGGCGTTCCTCAAGGAAGAGCTGCGCGATGACGCCGAATGGGCGATCGCGGTGGATGAGCTGAATCAACGCCTGCATCAACCTCACTAAGCGCAGATCAATGCAGGCTGTCGGACTGCTCCAGGCGCAACAGCGCCTGCCAGGCCGCCCTGCATTCCTCGGCTTCATCACGGCTGGCGAACGCCGTGCCGCGCTGCTCACCGTTGAGCAATACGACCCAGCAGGCTTTCTGGCCCAGTGCCCGCAGGGTCGGCGGAACGCCACTGCCAATCATCACGGCGACATCGACTTTGGTTTGCATGGAGTTTCTCCGCAACATTAGTTAGCTGCCTAACAATGTTGGCCATGCTACGGTTTTCTTCCAGTAGGAAAAAGCTATCCCCGGAATAGCTCCCTTGCATAAACCGCAATAATCCTCAACGCCCGCCCTTCACGCCCTCGGGTTTATAGCCCAGGCGCAAGCCGCCCCAATGCCGGCCCTTGACCATGATCGGCACCGACAGGTCATGCATCAGCTCACCGGTATCGCGGGTGTAAGTCTGCAGCAAGACCGCCTGCTGATGGCTGCCGCAGCGAATCCCGGTGCGGTCCTCGAATTTACGCTTGGTGCGATTCTGCACCGCATCGACTTGGACATCGCCGGTCAGCGCCTGGGAAAACGCCTTGTTGTGCGTCGGCACATAGCCTTGCGGCGTGCACGCAATGGCGAATACCAGGCCTTCATGACGTGGCAGCAACGCCTCCTGGATTGCTGGCAACACTTGGTCGGTGTAGCCATCGAAACGGCTGTGGTACTTGCTTGGCTGGGTGTTGGGGATCAGCGTGTAGCTGCGGTCGAACAGGTCATCCAGGCTGATACGGTTCTGCTGCACATCAGCCTCGAATTGCGCGGCAATCCGGCTGGCGCCTTCGCGCGCCAGGTCGTAGATGCGCTGGTGATAGTCATCCAGCCCGACTTCCGCCAGGCGTTCGCTGATGGTTTCGGCCTGGCCTTCCATCTGCACGGCGGCCTCGGCCAGTTGACGGGTTTGCTGGTCGCTCACGGCCAGGTCGCTGCGCATCTGCTCCACGGCATGGAACAGGCTGTCGAGCTGGGTGCGGTTGGTATCGGTGCCCTGGGCGATTTCATTGACCTGGCCTTCGACACTGGCGGCCAGGCTGGCAATGTTGTGCAAGTGCTCGCCAGCATGCTCCACCTGCTCGACGCCGGTGTGCAAATCCGCCGACAGCTGGCGAATCTGTTCTACCACCTGGGCCGTGCGTTGCTGGATATCCGCCACCATCACCCCGACCTCATCAGTCGCCGTCGCCGTGCGACCGGCGAGCCCGCGCACTTCATCGGCCACCACCGCGAACCCGCGCCCATGTTCACCGGCCCGAGCGGCTTCGATGGCCGCGTTGAGCGCCAGCAGATTGGTCTGGCTGGCGATGGACTGAATCACCAGGGTCACCCGCTGGATTTCCTCGCTGCGCTGGCTCAAGGCTTCGATCAGCTCGCGGCTGGCATTCGCGCGCTGGCTGAGCTGGTGCATGCGGGTGATCGACTCGGCCAATACTTCCCGGCCTTCAGTGCTGCGTTGATGGGCCTGGCTGGCCGCCCCGAGGGCTTCGCGGCTGAGTTGCGAAGTGAGCTTTTCGGTGCCGATCATCACTTCGGCACTGCTGACAATCTGCTTGGCCGCGCCCAGTTGCGACTGCAGGCGCGCCGCCAGTTGCTTGACCGAATAGGCCACGCCGGCTGCGGAGAGTGCGTTATGGCTGGTGGTGTAGGACAGGTCGCGTGTCAGCTCGCCCGTTGCATCGATGGCGTCGGCCGTTGCCACCTGAGGTGTCCGTTTTTTCAGGCTCGGCAGCCAGATCACCAGCAGCGCCAATGCCAGGCAGAGGTAGATCGGCAGGCTGGCGAACGTCAGGCCCAGCAGTACCAGCACCAGGGCGGCGCTCTGCAAAAGTGGCGTCAGCCAGCCGGGCAACCCGCGCACCACCGTGTGGGGTGGCACTGCTGCGCCCATCAGAGATCCGTCTCCAGCCATCTTCGTTACCCCACTGCTTGTCGTTATTGTCGCTGCATTAAACGCCACTATCGGGCCATTATCCATGGGCCTTTAGTGGGGTGGCTTGCAGCAGATCAATAGACGGGGCGTAACGGGTCTTTCTCCGGGGAACCGCGCAGGCGATCCCCCGCTTCAACGCATCAGGCTTGGCGCTGGTGCTTGTCGATCTGCTCGTGGCGCTCTTGCGCTTCGATGCAGTACTTGGTGGTCGGGCTGATCAGCAGGCGCTTGAGGCCGATAGGCTCGCCGCTGTCATCACACCAGCCGAAGGAATCTTCCTTGATGCGTTCCAGGGCACGCTCAAGCTGCGGCAGCATGCGCTGGTCGCGGTCAATGGCGTTTACCAGCCAGGTACGCTCTTCTTCTACAGAAGCGGCGTCAGCCGGGTCGGCCGGGGTGTCCAGGCTTTCAATGGCGATACGGTTCTGTTCAATGCGCTCGTGGTGTTCCACTTTCATGTCTTGCAGCAGCTGCTCGAAAAAAGCGTGCTGTTCGGCATTCATGTAGTCATCCGCCGGCATGGCCAGCAACTTTTCCTTTGTCATTGATTTCTCTATAAAAAATACGTGCATTAAGGCGAATAAGGGAGCGTTCCGGAAGGCCTGTGCAGGTCTCGGAAAGGCGCCGTCCATTTCAAGCGCCACCCGGCACTCAATTTACGAGGGGCGGCAGTCTAAGGCCGACTTGAGGGCTCAGCAACTGAAATGACAGGCATTTTTTCCGATATAACCCCAAAAGGCACCAGGACGGGCTTGGCGAATGGTTATCGGAGTGCGTTTATAGCAGGAAATTTCATAAAGCAGCTATAAGCCGCAAGCTGCAAGCGACAAGCTGTAAGGCTCATTCAACTGGCAGCGTGCGACTTATCGCTGGTAAGCGCCGTTCAGCGTTTGAGTTTGCGCTTGTTGCGGTACTGGTCGATCACCACCGCGACCACGATGATCAGGCCCTTGATGATGTCCTGGATGTACGCGTCCACCCCGACAAAGGTAAACCCGCTGGCCATCACCCCGAGGATCAGCGCGCCGATCACGGTGCCGGTGATGCGCCCTACCCCGCCCGCCAGGCTGGTGCCGCCGATCACCGCGGCGGCGATCGCATCCAGCTCATAGGACATGCCCATGCCGGCCTGGCCGGTGGCGGCGCGCGCCGAGGCGACCACGCCAGCCAGGCCTGCGAGCAACCCGGCAATGCTGTAGACGATGATCAGGTGGCGCTTGACGTTGATCCCCGAGGTGCGCGCCGCCTGCATGTTGCCGCCGATGGCGTAGGTGTACTTGCCGTACTTGGTGTAGCGCAGGGCGATATGGAAAATCACCGCCACCACCAGAAAGATAATCACCGGCATCGCCCCATGACCAATGGCCGTGTACGAATCCGAGAGCATGCTCACCGGCTGGCCTTCGGTGTAGTAACGCGCCAGACCACGGGCCGAGACCATCATGCCGAGGGTGGCAATAAAGGGCGGGATACCGGTGACGGCAATGATGCTGCCGTTGATCGCACCCGCCAGCAGCCCCACGCCCAGGCCCATTGCCACCGGAATCCACACCGGCAAATCGGTCAGCGAAGGGAACACCGCGCGGGAAAAGTCGGAAGTCTGCGCCAAACTGGCGGCAATCATCGCCGACAGCGCCAGCACCGAGCCCGAGGACAAGTCGATCCCCGTGGTGATGATCACCTGGGTCACGCCAATCGCGAGCAGACCGATGATCGATACCTGCAGGATCATCAGCACCAGGCGCTGGGAGTTCATCAGGAAGCTTTGGTCACGCACGATCCAGCCGAACAGTTCAAACACCAGGCCGATACCAATCAGCACCAGGAAGATGCTCAGTTCGGTCGGCAGCCGCCGACGATGCTTGGTCGGGACCGTCGCAGGCTTGTTATCTGTTATCGCGTTCATCACCCATCACCTTCTTATTCTGTGGCACGGGCCAACCGCAGGCCCGCGCTGGCTATGCTTCAGTGGACCGCCGTCATACCGGAGGCCAGCTGCATGACTTTTTCCTGAGTCGCTTCGGCGCGGTCCAGGGTGCCCATCAGTTCACCTTCGTGCATCACCATCACCCGGTCGCTCATGCCCAGCACTTCAGGCAGCTCGGAGGAAATCATGATCACCGCCATGCCTTCGCTGGCGAGGAAAGAGATCAGGCGATAAATCTCGGCCTTGGCACCGACGTCGATGCCGCGGGTCGGCTCGTCGAGGATCAACAGCCGTGGGTTGGTCATCAGCCAGCGCGCCAGCAAGGCTTTCTGCTGGTTGCCGCCCGACAGCGTGTCGATGCACTGCTCCAGGGACGGCGTCTTCACCCGCAGCTTCTTGCACATGTCTTCGCACAGCGCACGCAGGGCTTTCTGCTGGATAAAACCGTTGCCCGAATAATGTGGCAGCACGGCCATTTCCATGTTCTCCAGCACCGACAGGCACGGGAACAGGCCACTGAGCTTGCGGTCCTCGGTCAACAGCGCGAAGCCTTTTTCGATGGCCATGTGCGGGTCGCTGATGCGCACCGGCTTGCCGTCGAGTTCAATCTGCCCGCCGTCGCTTGGGGTGATGCCGAAAATGGTTTCCGCCACATTGGTGCGGCCCGAGCCCATCAGCCCGGCGATGCCGAGAATCTCGCCGGCATGCAAGTCGAAGGACACGTCCTTGAACACGCCATCCAGGCGCAGGTCGCGCACCGACAGCAGCAGCTCGCCGATGGGCGTCTCGCGCACCGGGAACAGCTGGCTCAGCTCGCGCCCCACCATCATCGAGATCAGGCTGTCGCTGTTCATGCTGTCGGCGCGTTGCAGGCCGATGTACTGGCCGTCGCGGAACACCGCGACTTCATCGGCGATGGCGAACACTTCATTCATTTTATGCGTGATGTAGACGATGCCTTTGCCCTGTGACTTGAGGTCGGCAATGATCGAAAACAGGTGGGCCACTTCCTTTTCGGTAATGGCTGAAGTCGGTTCATCCATGATCAGGATGTCGGAGTCATAGGACACGGCTTTGGCAATCTCGACCATCTGCCGTTCGGCGATGCTCAGGTTGCCCACCTGCTCCTCAGGGTCCAGGTTGATGCGCAGTCGCGCCAGCAACTCGGCGGTGCAGCGATGCATTTCGCGGTGGTTGACCATGTGCAGGCTGTTGAGCTGCTCGCGGCCGATCCAGATATTTTCGGCGATGCTCATGTGCGGCATCAGGTTGAGTTCCTGGTGGATCATCGCGATCCCCGCCTTCTGTGCCGCCAGCGGCGTTTCAAACACAATCGGCTTGCCACGCAGGCGGATTTCCCCGGCGTCGGGCTGATAGATGCCGGCGATGATCTTCATCAACGTCGACTTGCCCGCACCGTTCTCGCCCATCAGCGCCAGCACCGAACCTGGGCGGACGCGCAATTGCACATCGGCCAGGGCCACGACGCCGGGAAAGCCTTTGCTGATATTGAGGATTTCCAGCAGGTAGGGTTCTTCCGGCAGCAGGGGCTGGAGACCGGGCGGCTGCACGACAGTGGCTTGAGCAAGCATAGGGAGGTACTCCATCTGCAGGGCGGCCAACGCCGCCCTGCCGGCTTATTGTTGTTATGTCAGGGCTACTTGAAGTCTTTGACGTTGTCCGGGGTAATCAGCTGGAACGGGATCACCACGTTCTGCTCGATCGGCTCGTTCCTGGCCATCTTGCGCGCCGTCTCCACCGACTTGTCCGCCTGGCCCTTGGCATCCTGGAAGGCCGACACGGTCATGTCACCCTTGGTGATCGCATTCAAACCGTCCGGCGTGCCGTCGACACCGGCGATCAACACGCCCTTCTTACCCGCCGACTTCAAGGCCATGGCGGCGCCGATGGCCATCTCATCGTTGTTCGACAGCACCGCCTGGAAGTCGCGACCCTGGGTCAGCCAGTCGTTGACCAGGGTCATGCCCTTGTCACGCAGCCAGATCCCGGTCTGCTCCTGTTCGACCTTGATGCCCGGGTACTTGGTCAGGACTTCCTTCACGCCCTTGGTACGGTTGGTGGTGGAGTTGTTCGCCAGGTCACCCAGCAGGATCACGATGTTGCCCTTGCCGCCGAGTTTTTCCGCGATGTACTGCATCTGCAGCTTGCCGGCCTCGACGTCGTCGGAGGTCACTGCCGCGACACCTGGGGCCAACGTTGGGCTGTCAGGGCGGCGGTTGACGAACACCAGCGGGATTTTCGCCGCCGTGGCGGCCTTGATGATGTTGCCGGTCGACGCGGTGTCGACCGGGTTGACGATGATCGCGTCGACTTTCTGGCTGATAAAGTTCTCGACCTGGCTCAGTTGCTTGACCACGTCGGCACGGGCGTCTTCGAATTGCAGCTGCACGCCGTCACCCTTGGGGTAGGACTTGGCTTGCTTGTCCATGTCCTCGCGCAGGTACGTCAGGAAGGTGTCATCGAACGCCGACATGCTCACGCCCACCTTGATATCGGCAGCGCTGGCGAAACCACTGGCGAGCAGCATGGACAAGGCCAGCGCGGTATAACGGATCGGGGTCTTCATGAACGGTCTGTCTCCACTTTCTTGTTGGTTTTTTGGACGTTGCGTTTATCAGAGCGAGGATGACGGCAATCGAACGATCGGTGCACCCGGAATGCAGCAGACCAGCGCGCCTTTGTTCTCGACGCACAGCACATTGAGGAAGGAGAAGTAAAACGGCCGGGCGCGGGGCAGGCCGCGTGGCGTGTGGGCAGGGCGTAAAACTCGCAGTACAGCGTTGAAGATTTTCATCTGACGGTACCTGGTTGTTTTTGATCTTGTTTTTGTCGAGTCGTCCGAAGCGGGTTCGGGACGTACTTTATGCAACCTGGAAAAGACTTTATTGGAAAATAATTTCCATATCAACCTGTTTTAGAATTTTATTCTATTTTTGTTGAAACCACCTGCTGGCGCTCGGCGCTCAGGCGTGCAGCGTCCAATATACGGGTGGTTTCCAGCGCGTCATAGGCATCCACCGGCAATGGCCCCTGCCCTTGCACGGCAGCTTGCAACTGGCGATAGAACTGGGTCCAGCAGCCCTTCTCCGAGGGCACGCGCTCGCGCTCCTCACCCTGCTCGAACCAGCCCCAGCGCCGATGCTCCTCAGCGCCCCAGTGCTCGCCTTCGGTCTTCGGCGATTTGCCCGCCATCAGCGCTTCTTCCTGGCCGTCCAGGCCTTCGACGGTGTAGCAGCCCAGCGTCCCGCTGACGCGAAAGCGTGGGGCCTGGCTGTTTTGCAGGGCGTTGCCCCACAGGTGGGAAACCACGCCATTGGCATGGGTCAGGGACACGAAGAAACCGTGGTCGAGGCTGGGATATTCCGGGCTGAACTGCAATTGCGCGAAGACCCGGTCCACCGGGCCGAACAACTGCAATGCCTGGTCCACCAGATGGCTGCCGAGGTCGCGCAGCCAGCCGCCCCCGCTGGCGTTGCCGACTGCCTGCGGGCTGTAGCGTTCGACGCGGGACTCGAAGCGGGTGATCGCGCCCAGGGCGCCGGCGTCGATCAGCTTGCGCAAGGTCAGGTAGTCCGAATCCCAACGCCGGTTCTGATAGACGCTGAGCAGCACGCCCTGGCGCTCGGCGGCGGTGATCAGCGCCTGGGCCTGTTCGGCATTGCTGGCAAAGGGTTTGTCGCTGACCACCGCGACACCGTGTTCGATGGCTTCGAGCACCAGCGCCGGGCGGCCTTTGAGGGTGGTGGAAATCACCAGCGCGTCGACACCGGCTTCGACGATCTGGCCGATGCTGTCGAAGGCCTTCACACCTGGAAGGTCAGTGCTCAATTGCTGGCGGCGCTCGGGTGAGCGCGTCACCACGCCGACAAAGGTAGCGCCTGGCAGCGTGGCAATCAGCGGCGCATGAAAGAAGCGCCCTCCATGGCCGTAGCCGACTAGTCCGATTCGCATGATCAACTCCTTGATTGAAGTGCAAACCCAATCAACTGTGGGAGGGGGCTTGCCCCCTCCCACATTGACCGAGTGTTAGCCGTAGAACGCAGGGCGATCCGGCAGGCTGACCTTCACAATCTGCTCACTGCCCTGGGCCTCGATACACGCATCCGCCGCCACGGCGGCAGCAAAACCATCCCACGCCGACGGCCCGCCGACGTGCCCCGCCCGCACGCTGTCGATGAAGGCCTGCAACTCGACGTCATACGCACCGATAAACCGGTCCTTCCAATCCATCAGAATCGCATTCGACAGCTTGGCGCCACTGCGCAGTTGTACCTGGGACGGCTCCGGCAATTTGGCGATACCGGTCTCCCCCACCACTTCGCACTGGATGTCGTAGCCGTACTGGCAGTTCACAAACACTTCGACGTCGATACGGGTGCCCTTGGCGGTTTCCAGCAACACGATCTGCGGATCGCGCAGGTGGGCCAGGGCCTTGCTGGTCTTGCGTGGGAACACCACTTGGACCGACACGTAGTCGTCGTTGAGCAACCAGCGCAACACATCCAGCTCATGGATCAAGGTGTCGGTAATCGCCATGTCGGTCTTGTAGTTCTCGCCCACCGTCGGGTTGCGGTGCGCGCAATGCAGCATCAACGGCTCGCCGATCTGGCCGCTGTCGATCACGGCTTTAAGGGCGCGGTAGCCTTCGTCATACGGGCGCATGAAGCCGACTTGCACCAAGCGTTTACCGTAGGCGACCTCGGCATCGACGATCTTGCGGCAGCCTTCGGCAGTCACCGCCAGCGGTTTTTCGCAGAACACCGGCTTGCCGGCGGCGATGGCGGCGAGCACAAACGCTTCGTGGCTCGGGCCCCAGGAGGTCACCAGCACCGCCTCGACCTGCGGCGAGTTGATCAACGCAAGGCCGTCCGGGTACACCTCGGCGGTAAGCTTCAGCTCCGCGACCACCTTGGCGGCCTGCTCCAGGTTGATGTCGGTCACCGCCACCACCTGGCTATTGAGCAGGGTCTGGCTGCAACGGCGAATATGGTCGCGGCCAATGGCGCCGGTACCGATCACTCCAAGCTTCAAAGACATGCAAACACTCCTCTTGTTATTAGTACTGCCGGGCCTTCGCCAGGTGTTCATTGAGTTTTTTCGCCGCCGCGTTCGTGCGTTCGCTGGTCGACACCTGCGCCACGCCGACGCGCCACCACGACAGGTAGCCGTGGACCATGGTCTTGGGCAGGACCTTGATATCGATCAGTGTCGACACGCTCTGCGTGCGGGCATCGGCCAGGGCCGCTTCCAGTTGTTCGACGCTGCTGACCTTGTAGGTCTTGCAGCCATAGGCCGCCGCGCTCATGGCGAAATCCACCGGCACCAGGCCTCCATCGAGCTTGCCGCTCTCGGGGTTGCGGTAGCGGAATTCGGTGCCGAAACTGTCCATGCCATTGCCGATCTGCAGGTTGTTGATGCACCCGAACGCCATGTTGTCGAGCAGCACCACATTGATCTTGCGCCGCTCCTGAATCGAGGTGGCCAACTCCGAGTGCAGCATCATGTAGGAGCCATCGCCGACCAGCGCATACACCTCCTTGCTCGGCTCGGCCAGTTTCACCCCCAGGGCCGCGTTGATCTCGTAGCCCATGCACGAGTAGCCGTATTCGACGTGATAGGTGTTCACACCCTTGCTGCGCCAGGCGCGCTGCAGGTCACCGGGCAGGCTGCCGGCGGCGGCGACGATGATCGCGTCGTCGGCCAGGTGCTGGTTGAGCACGCCGAGCACGCGGCTCTGGGTCAGGCATGAGCCGGTCAGCTCGATAAACTCGCGCAGCACGGCGCGGTCCAGGTGGTCATCCACTTCGGGCACGAAGTCGTCGCCCTGGTATTCGACCTGGTGCACACGATCGACTTCGGCGTCCAGCTGGGCCTTGGCGTCGCGCACCTGCTCGCCCCAACCGGAACGGTAATCACCGAGGGCCTGGGCCAGGGCTTCGAGGCCGACCTTGGCGTCGGCCAGCACTTGCACGCCGTCGAGTTTCACCGCGTCGCAGGGGCTGATATTGAGGTTGAGAAACTTCACGTCGGCGTGCTTGAACAGCGACTTCGACGAGGTGGTGAAGTCGGTGTAACGGGTGCCGATACCGATGATCAGGTCCGCCTCGGGCGCCAGCAGGTTGGCGGCCAGACAGCCGGTTTCACCGATGCCGCCGACGTTCAGCGGATGGCTGGAGACCACCGCGCTCTTGCCGGCCTGGGTTTCGGCGAAGGGAATGTCAAAGCGTTCGGCAAACGCCTGCAGCGCGGCATTCGCGCCGGAATACTTGACCCCGCCACCGCAGATGATCAGCGGTTTGCGTTTGCCCCGGAAAGCCGCCAGCGCATCGCCGATCATCGCCGTAGTCGCCGGACGGCGGTCGATACGGTGCACGCGTTTCTGCAGGAAATAATCCGGATAATCCCAGGCTTCAGCCTGCACATCCTGCGGCAAGGCCAGGGTTACCGCGCCGGTTTCCGCCGGGTCGGTGAGCACACGCATGGCGTGGATCGCCGCGGTCATGAGCTGCTCGGGGCGGTTGATGCGGTCCCAGTATTTGCTCACCGAACGAAAGGCATCGTTGGTGCTGATGCTCAGGTCGTGGAATTGCTCGATCTGTTGCAGCACCGGGTCGGGCTGGCGGCTGGCGTAGACATCGCCGGGCAACAGCAGCAGCGGGATGCGGTTGGCCGTGGCGGTCGCGGCAGCGGTCAGCATGTTTGCCGCGCCCGGCCCGACGGACGCGGTGCACGCGTAGATCTTGCGGCGCAGGTGCTGCTTGGCGAACCCGATGGCGGCGTGGGCCATGCCTTGCTCGTTGCGGCCCTGGTGCACCACCAGGTCACCGCTGTCCTGCTCCAGCGCCTGGCCGAGGCCCAGCACATTGCCGTGGCCGAAAATCGTGAACACGCCGGCCACGAACTTGCTCTGCACGCCATCGACTTCGATGTATTGGTTATCCAGAAACTTCACCAGGGCCTGGGCCATGGTCAATCGTGTTGTACTCATGTTCGCACCTTGTATGAATGCAAATCTGTCGATCAACAGTGATCCAATGTGGGAGCGGGCTTGCTCGTGAATGCGGTGTGTCAGATACACAATCTTTGACTGATACACCGCGTTCGCGAGCAAGCCCGCTCCCACCGTTCTGTCGGCGTCAGGTCCGGGAACCTTGCAAGTGCGCGATGCTCGCGCCCAGCGCCTGCTGGATATCCGCCAATGCATGCACGCTTTCGGCAAACGGCTCGAACGACAGGTAGCCGCTGTAACCGCTGCTGAGCAAGGTGTCGATCTGCGCTGCATTGCCGAGGATGTCGCCCTCGCCCACCAGCACGCGGTGGCCGTCACGGATCGAATTCAGCGGGGCCTCGGCATCCTCCACCCCGGAGATATGCACCAGGCCGGTCAACTGCGGGAAGAATTCCTGCTCACTCGCCAGGTGATGGTGAAAGGTGTCGTGCACCAGGCGGAATACATCCAGCCCGCCGATGGACTGGATCGCGTCGACCGCCACGCGTTTGCGGCGCAGCGCACACTCTTCAAAACCCAGCGGTTCGATAAAACCGAGGATGCCGTACTCACGCAGGATCGGCGCCAGTTCGCTCAATGCGGTGCGCAACCCGGCAGCGCGCTGGGCGTCGTTGCGGGTATCGCCGCGCTCATTCAATGGGCACATCACCAGGCCCTGGGCGCCGCATTCACGGGCATAGGTGGCGAGCGTGATCGCCTGGGCGCGGCGCTCGTCGTTCCACACATCAAAGGGGTACAGCGCGTTGATCGACAGCACGGTGATGCCCTGCACCGCGCAGAGTTCACGCACGCGACTGGCCGGGGTGCCGTATTCGATGTCGTGGCCCTTGAGGTCGTTGCGGATCTCGATGGCATCGCATTTGAGGGACGCCGCCAACTGGATGAAATCCGGCAGGGACAGGTTGGGCGCAACCATGCGATTCAGGGCAAAACGTAGAGGCGACTTCATTATTGTTGTTCTCCGCTCAAACCGATTAGAGATCCAGCAGCCAGCTGTGCTGCGGGTCGTTATGGAAATGCCAGGCGCGCTTGGGGCCGGCCATCACGTTCAGGTAATAGGATTCATAGCCATACGGCACGCTGACCGGGTGATACCCCTTGGGCACCACCACCAGGTCGCTGTTTTCCACGGCCATGGCCTGGTCGATGCTGCGATCGTCGGTGTACACGCGCTGGAACACAAAGCCCTGGGGCGGGTTGATCTGGTGGTAGTAGGTTTCTTCCAGGAAGCTCTGGTGCGGCAGGTCATCGGTGTCGTGCTTGTGCGGCGGGTAGCTCGACGAGTGCCCGGACGGCGTACGCACTTCCACCACCAGCAGCGAATGGGCCGGCTCGCTGTCCGGCAGGATGTCGCACACATAGCGAGTATTGGCAGCCTTGCCGCGCACGCTGCGCTTGCAGTCTTCAGGCCGGATCAGGCGCGGGGTGTAGCCGCTGGCACCCGGCGCGGCGCACACCGCAATCTGCACATCGCTCAGGGCGGTGACCTGGGCGTCGGTGCCCGGCGGCAGGTAGGCGGCGAACGGGGACTTGTCTTCGAACACCGATTGGCGATCGCCGAGGTTCTGCCAGCTGAAGCCCTCGCCTTCGATGTTCACCCGCCCGCTGAGCAGCACCAGGCACAACTCCTGGTCGCCGGCGGTGACCGGCAGGGTTTCGCCCAGGCTCAGGCGGTAGGCGGCAAAGCCCACGTACTCCAGGCGGCCCTCTTCCAGGGCAACCATGGTTTGTCCGCGTTTACTGCTTTTGACCAGCAAGCTCATGGTGCAGTCCTCTCGCTCAGAAGTGCGCGCAAGGTGTCGTAACCCTTTTTCGCATAGATATAGCTGGGTGCCACGGCCGGGTCCTGCTCGGCCTCCACCACCAGCCAGCCCGCGTACTTCGCGGCCAGCAGCTCATCGAGCAATGGCGCGAAGTCGATATCACCGTCGCCGGGCACAGTGAAGGTGCCGTTGACGATGCAGTCGGGGAAGCTCCACATCTGGTTGCGTGCCAGTTGCACCACGGGTTTGCGCACATCCTTGAAGTGCACGTGGCAGACGCGGTCGATGTGCTTGCGCAGCACCTCAAGGGGTTCGCCGCCGCCCATGTAGCAGTGCCCCGAATCGAACAACAGGCCGACTTCCGGGCCGGTGCGCTGCATCAATTGGTCGATGTCTTCCGGGGACTCGACGTAGGCGCCCATATGATGGTGGTAGGCCAGGCGCACGCCCTGGGACAGGGTAAAGCGCGCCAGCTCGGTGAGTTTGTCGGCATAGTCCTGCCAGGCCTGCTCGCTGTGAAAACGCGGGCGTTCGATCAGGCGGATGCGTGAGCCCTGGATCGAGTCGGCGACTTCACCGTACACCAGCACCTTGGCGCCATTGAGTTTGAGCAACTCGACATGCCCGGCGATGGCTTCGATTTCCTCGGCCACCGAGCGGCGGGCCAGGCGGCTGGAGTACCAGCCGGAGACCAGCGCCAGGTCGTAGGGGCGCAGCACATCGCCAACGCCCTTGGCATCCTTGGGGAATTTGCCGTTGAGTTCAAAACCTTCGTAGCCGATGTCCTTGCCTTCGCTCAAGGCGGTGCTCAGGGGCGTTTCTCCGCCCAGGGCCGGCAGGTCGTCGTTACTCCAGGAGATCGGGTTGATGCCAATTCGGATTGCGGGCATGGCTGCACCTTTATTATTTTCAGGTATCACTGAGATCTGCTTAATGTGGGAGCTGGCTTGCCGGCGATACAGGCAACTCGGGCCTTCAAATACACCGAGTTGATGCCTTCGCAGGCCAGCCAGCCCCCACACTGGACTGCATTTCAAATGGGCGGCTGGGTTCAGCCCCTGGCACTGCGCCAGGCGTTGATCAGTTGTTCGAAGGTGGCCTGCACTTGTTGGATCAGCGTTTCATCGTCGATCTCCCCCGCCATCCACGCGCGGCTTGGCTCCTGGAAGATCGTGCGACCCACGGCGAAACCCCGGCAGGTGGTGCTGTGGCTGGCTTGCTGGAAGCCATCGGCGAGAAACTCGGCCGAAGCGTTCAGGCCCAGCAGCACTACACCACGGCAGTACGGGTCACGCTCCTGGATCAGTTCGTCGAGCTTTTTCCAGGTCGCGGCCGACTGCGCCTCGATCTTCCACCACGCCGGGTAGATCCCCAGGTTATACAGGCGCTTGAGGCTGCGGTAGAGCACATCCGGGTACGTGGACGGGTGATCCTTGGGCGGGATGACTTCCAGCAGCAGTTCATGCCCACTGACCAGCGAAGCCTCGTACACCGCCTTGAGTTGCGCCTCCTGTTCCAGGCGCAGCAGCGGCTCGTCGTCGGGGTGGAATTGCACCAGGCACTTGATGATCTGTTCCTGCGGCCAGGCGATCAGGTTGCTGCCGACCGAACGGCCATGCTCGAACGCCAGCGGGCGCGAGTTCTGCACTTCCACCGGGCGTGCGATCCACCAGCCACGGCCGCTGGCGGCGTTGAGCGCGTCCTGGCCGAAACGCTGGTCGGCCAGCAGGCCCACATCGGCCTCGATACCTTGCTCGGCAAGCTTGTGTTCAACGCGTTCAATGGCCTGGATAAACAGCTGCTTGATGTCACTGATCCGGCTCGGGTCCTGGCCACCGCGTTGCGCCAGGTCCACCAGTTGCCAGCGGTGGTCGAAGGCAAACACGAACAGTTGCTTCCAGGTCTTGCGCGGCACGCTGACACGGTGCAGGCGTTGCAGGGTCACGTCCTGGTCCGGGCGGGTAATCGGCACCGGGCTGTTGAACAGGTATTCCAGCTCCGCCGGGGTCGGCATTGCCGGGGCGCAGGCGTGCCGGGACACCACCAGGCCACCGCAGGCATTGGCCAACTGGCTGCAGCGTTCATCGCTGGCATCCTTCAGCCAACCGCTGAGAAAGCCGGACATAAAGGCATCGCCGGCGCCGAGCACGTTGAGCACTTCAACGCGCACGCCGGGGTAAATCGCACCGTCTTCCAGGCGCGCGGGGATGGCGCCGTGGATCACCGTGCAACCCTGCGGACCGAGCTTGACCACCAGGGTCGCCGGGGTCAGTTCACGTACGGTACGCAATGCCGTGAGCAGGTCTTCACTGCCGCCGGCGATGAGGAATTCTTCTTCGGTGCCGACGATCAGGTCAAAACGCGGCAGGATTTTCTGCACGTGCTGGCTGACATTCTGGTCGGCGACAAACCGGGTCTCGCCATCGGCCTTGCCCGCCAGGCCCCACAGCACCGGGCGGTAGTCGATATCCAGCACGCGCTTGACGTTGTGCTTGGCTGCATAGTCGAGGGCCTGGATGCTGGCCTTGTAGACACCGTCGGTGGAGAAATGCGTGCCGGTAATCAGCAAGGCCTTGCTGGAGGCGATGAAGGCTTCGTTGATGTCTTCGGCACGCAACGCCATGTCGGCGCAATTTTCGCGGTAGAACACCAGGGGGAAGGTTTCGCGGTCCTTGAGGCCGAGCAGCACCAGGGCGGTGAGGCGTTCCGGGTCGACCTTGATGCCGCTGACATCGCAGCCTTCGCGGGCCAGGGATTCCACCAGGAAGCGGCCCATGTGGTCGTCCCCGACCCGGCTCAGCATCGCTGACTTGAGCCCAAGCCTGGCAGTGCCGAAGGCGATGTTGGCGGAGGAACCGCCGAGGTATTTGGCAAAGCTGGACACGTCCTCAAGCCGTGCACCGACTTGCTGTGCATAGAGGTCGACGCCCAGGCGCCCGAGGCAAATCAGATCCAATTGACGCCCACTGGCAAAACGAGTCTGGCCCATGCTGGCTCCTGTTATTTTTATCAGCCTGCGTTGTGCCGCCGTGGCGACGGCAAACGCTCTTGGTGGGAGCAGACTAGAACGTCCGGCGGCCGCAATCAATATTTATTCCATAATTATTTTTAGTGGAATATTTTTTCCAATACGCCAGCATAGGGGCACGCCAGCCCCCGTGCATCGTTTCAGCAGGCCACCGGGGCCGTGATGCCGGGGTATTTTTTTGCGCCTACCCTGTAGACTTGCGCCACCCATCAGCGCATCAGAAGAACACGCCAGAAGGATTGCCCATGTCCCGCACCGATCCCGAGACCACCCTGGAAGGAACCATCGCCAGCCCTCCGATCAATGCCGAACGCCTGTTGCAGCTGATCACCGACGAATACGAAAGCCTGCCGCGCCAGCTCAAGCGCATCGCCAGCTACATGAGCCAGCAGAGCGACCGGATCATGGTCGACCGCATCAGTGATATCGCCCGTGAATGCGAAGTGCATCCGTCGGCCATCGTGCGGTTTTCCCAGCGTTTCGGCTTCAGCGGGTTCAGTGAGATGCAGGCGCTGTTTCGCGAGGCCTACACCCACAAGACCACGCCGGTACAGAACTACCAGCAGCGCATCCGCAGCATGATCGCCAACAAGTCGCAGAAGGCCAGCGGCGGCGACCTGGCGCGTGAATGCGTGAATGCCACGCTGTCGGGCATCGAGCGCCTCGGGCTGGAGCTGGATGACACGGCCTTCGAGAAAGCCGTGGACCTGGTGGTCAACGCCGACAATATCTACGTGGTTGGCGTGCGCCGCTCCTTTGCGGTCGCCGACTACCTGGTCTACAACCTGCAGCACACCAACAAGCGCATCCACTTGATCTCCGGGCTGGGCGGCAGTTACCGCGAGCAGATGCGCAGCGTGCGCGCCAATGACCTGGTGATTGCGATCAGCTTCACGCCCTACGGCAAAGAGACCCAGCACTGCCTGCGCATTGCTCAGCATCACCAGGCCAAGACCCTGATCATCACGGACAGCAACCTGTCGCCGCTGGCCAAGCGCGCGAACGCGGTACTGTTGGTGAATGAGGGGTCGTCGTTTGCGTTCCGCTCGTTGAGCGCCACCTTGTGCCTGTGCCAGGCCTTGTTTATTGCAGTGGCGTACCGGTTGGAATTGAAGGTGGATGAGATCCACGAGCAGGTCGGGTTTGATGACTGAGTGGCGACACTGACGTTCCCCTGTGGGAGCTGGCTTGCCAGCTCCCACAGTTGGGTTCAGCGCCGGGCCTGGGAGCGGCGCATCAGGCGGAACGCCGCAGGAATGACTAACAGCGAGAGCAACGGCGCAGTGAGCATGCCGCCGATCATCGGCGCGGCGATGCGGCTCATGACTTCGCTGCCGGTGCCGCCGCCGAGCAGAATCGGCAATAGCCCGGCGATGATGACCGCCACAGTCATGGCCTTGGGGCGCACGCGCATGACCGCGCCTTCGGTGATCGCGGCCAGCAGGTCATGGTCCTGGCGCTCGGCCCAGGCGTTTTTCAGGTACAGCAGCATGATCACGCCGAACTCCGCCGACACCCCCGCCAATGCGATAAATCCCACCCCGGTAGCCACCGAGAGGTTGTAGCCCAGCGCATACAGCAACCACACGCCGCCGGTCAGCGCGAAGGGCAAGGTGGCGATGATCAGGAGCGCCTCGTCGATCCGCCGGAACGTCAGGTACAGCAACACGAAGATGATCAGCAGCGTGGCCGGCACTACCAATTTCAGGCGTTGGTTGGCGCGCTCGAGAAATTCGAACTGCCCCGAGTAGCTCAGGCTCATCCCCGGCTGTAGCTGCACCTGCTGGTCGATTGCCGCACGCAGGTCCTTGACCACCGACGCCAGGTCGCGGTCACGCACGTCGATGTAGACCCAGCCCGAAGGCCGCGCGTTCTCGCTCTTGAGCATCGGCGGGCCATCGCTCACCTTGACCTGCGCGACAGTGCCGAGCGTGATCTGGCTGCCTAACGGCGTGTAGATCGGCAGGTTGCGCAACGCCTCCAGCGAGTCACGCCATGCCTTCGGATAGCGCAGGCTGATCGGGAAGCGCGCCAGGCCTTCCACGGTTTCGCCGATGGTCTCGCCGCCCACTGCGCCGGACACGATCGCCTGCACATCCGCAATATTCAGCCCATATTGCGCCGCGGCCACGCGGTCGATGTCCACGTCGATATAACGCCCGCCGGTCAAGCGCTCAGCCAGGGCCGAACTGACGCCGGGCAGCGTTTTCGCGACCTTCTCCACCGCCTGGGTCACCGCATCGATCTGCATCAGGCTGGTGCCCGCGACCTTGACGCCAATCGGGCTTTTGACCCCGGTGGCGAGCATGTCGATGCGGTTGCGGATCGGCGCAATCCAGATATTGGTCAGCCCCGGCACCTGCACCACGCGGTCCAGCTCCTTGACCAGTGCGTCCGGGGTCATGCCGGGGCGCCATTGATCCCTGGGCTTGAACTCGATGGTGGTCTCGAACATCTCCAGGGGGGCCGGGTCGGTGGCGGTTTCGGCGCGTCCGGCCTTGCCGAACACATGGGCGACCTCCGGCACACTCTTGATCAGGCGGTCGGTGCGTTGCAGCAAATCGCCAGCGGTTTGCGTCGACAGTCCCGGCAGGGCCGAGGGCATGTAGAGCAGGTCGCCTTCATCCAGCGGTGGCAGGAATTCGCCGCCAAGCCTCGACAGCGGCCACAACGCACTGGCCACCACCAGCAAGGCCACCAGCAGGGTCAGGCGCGGCCGGTGCAGCACTGCATCGAGGGCCGGTTGGTAGAGCTTGATCAGCCCGCGATTGAGCGGGTTGCGCTGTTCATCGGGAATGCGCCCGCGAATCCAGTAGCCCATCAGCACCGGGATCAACGTCACCGACAACCCGGCCGCCGCCGCCATGGCGTAGGTCTTGGTGTAGGCCAGCGGGCCGAACAGGCGACCTTCCTGGGCTTGCAGGGTGAACACCGGGATAAACGACAACGTGATGATCAGCAGGCAGAAAAACAGCGCCGGCCCGACCTCCACGGCGGCCTCGGTCATGACCTGCCAATGCTCCTCGCCCTTGAGCACCCGTCCGGGATGGGCGTGGTGCCAGGCCTCGATCTTCTTGTGGGCGTTCTCGATCATCACCACCGCCGCATCCACCATCGCACCAATGGCAATCGCAATGCCGCCCAGGGACATGATGTTGGCGTTGATTCCCTGCACCTGCATGACGATAAAAGCGATCAATACCCCCACCGGCAGCGAGATGATCGCCACCAGCGACGAGCGCAGGTGCCAGAGGAATATCCCGCACACCAGCGCCACCACCAGGAACTCCTCCAGCAGCTTGTGACTGAGGTTGTCCACGGCGCGGTCGATCAATTTGCTGCGGTCGTACGTGGTGACGATCTCCACACCGGGCGGCAGGCTGCTTTTCAGTTGCTCCAGCTTGGTCTTGACGGCGGCGATGGCTTCGCGAGCATTCTTGCCGCTGCGCAGGATCACCACGCCGCCCACCGCTTCGCCCTCGCCGTCCAGTTCACTGACGCCGCGGCGCAGGTCCGGGCCGAGTTGAATGCTCGCCACGTCGCCGAGGGTCACCGGTACGTTGTCGGTGCCCAGGCGCAACGGAATCGCGCGAAAATCCGCCAGGCTTTTCAGGTAGCCGGAGGCGCGGACCATGTATTCGGACTCGCCCATGTTCAGCACCGAGCCGCCGGTTTCCTGGTTGGCCTTGCCGATCGCCTCCGTGACCTGTGCCTGGGTGATGCCGCGATTGGCCAGGGCCAGCGGATCGAGCTGCACCTGGTACTGCTTGACCTGGCCGCCGATGGTCGCGACTTCCGCGACATTGGGCAGGGTCTTGAGTTCGAACTTGAGGAACCAGTCCTGCAGCGCGCGCAGTTGTGCCAGGTCGTGCCGACCGCTGCGATCCACCAGCGCGTACTGGTAGATCCACCCCACGCCGGTGGCGTCCGGGCCCAACGCGGGCTTGGCCGACGCCGGCAAGCGTGCCTGCAATTGGCTGAGGTATTCCAGCACCCGCGAACGCGCCCAGTACAGGTCGGTGCCTTCGTCAAACAACACATACACGTAGCTGTCGCCGAAAAACGAAAAGCCGCGCACGGTCCTCGCACCCGGCACCGAAAGCATCGTCGTGGTCATCGGGTAAGTGACCTGGTTCTCGACGATCTGCGGCGCCTGGCCCGGGTACGGCGTGCGGATGATCACCTGCACATCCGAGAGGTCCGGCAGTGCATCCACCGGCGTGTTCTGCACCGCCCACAGGCCCCACGCGGTGACAAACAGCGTGGCGAGCAGGACCAGGAAACGGTTGGCCACCGACCAGCGAATCAACCGCGCGATCATGGCTGGCTCCCCGGTTGCAGGCTCATGTCAGAAGGGCCGGACGAGGGGGCACTTATCCCACGCAAGCTGGCCTCGGAATCCAGCAGGAATTGACCGGAAGCGACCACCTGCTGGCCTTCCTGCAATCCGCTGATAATGACGCTCTGGTCCTGGCTTTCTGAGCCGACCTCGACCTCGACCGGTCGATAGTGCCCGCCCTCCTCGGCCAGCATCACCAACACGTGCTTGCCGGTGCGGATCAACGCCTCGCTCGGCACGCGCAACACCGATTGTGTGGAAGATTGCGCCAGGCGCACCTGCGCGGTCATGCCTGGGCGCAACGCGCCGTCGGGGTTGCGCAGCTCGACGCGCACCTGCACGGTACGGCTGTCTGCGGCGGTGGCTGGCAGGATCGCGCTGACGCTGCCGTTGAAGGTCTTGCCGGGCCACCCGACAAATCGACTCTGCACGGGTTGTCCCACCGCCACTCCCGCCGCCTGGGCCTGCGGCACCGCGACTTGCAGCCAGACCGGGTCCACGCCGTTGATGCGTGCCAGGGTCTGCCCGGCCGCGACCGTCATGCCTTCGCGCACCTCCAGGGTCTGCAACGCACCGGCCAACGGGCTGGTGATGGTCAACACCGATTGCACCCGGCCGCTGCGTTCCATGCGTGTGATCACGTCGGCGGGCATGCCGCTCAGGCGCAGGCGCTGGCGAGCAGCAGCCAACCAGCTGGCATCACCACTGCGGCGTACGGCCAGGAACTCCTCCTGGGCAGCCACCCACTCGGGGATCAGCAGATCCGCCAACGGCGCGCCGGCCTCGAGTACATCACCCGGCGCGCGGGCGTAAACGCGCTCGACAAAACCCGCCGCGCGCGCCTGCACTACGGCCACGTCACGCTCGTTGAACGCGAGGATGGCGGACAGCTCCAGCGTCGGCGTGAGCACGCCCCGACTCACCGTCGCCAGGCGCACACCGAGGTTCTGTGCCACCTGCGGGTCAATCTGCACGGCATGGTTGTCGGCGGTGCTCTCGGCGTAGCGCGGCACCAACTGCATGTCCATGAAGGGCGACTTGCCGGGCTTGTCGAATTTCTGCTGCGGGTACATCGGGTCATACCAGTACAGCGCGGCTTTATCCGGCAGGGCGGCGGCAGGTTTCTGCGCCAGCCAATAGCCCGCCCCCACACCTGCGGCCAGCAGCACCACAGCGAGCAATCGATTAATCATTGGCGGGTTCCCCATAGGCAAAATACAACTGCGCACCCACCAGGGCACGCTGTTCGATGGCATCGATCTGCTTGAAACGCGCGTCGACCAGTTCGCGACGGGCACTGACCAGCGCCATCAACTCGGTCTTGCCGGCGCGATAGCCGGCCAGGCTCAAGGCGACCTTCTCCTCGGCCAGCGGCACCAGGCTGTCCTGGCTACGCTGCACGGCGCGGTCGAGGCGCTGATAGGTGGCCAGGTCGTCGTCGAGCACCTGGGTGTGTTCGCGGGTGGCGGCTTCGCGTTCGGCATCCAGTTGGTCCAGCTCGGCCTGCCGGGCGGCAATCCCGGGGTTTTGCCGGCGGCCGGGGAAAATCGGCAGGTCGAAGCTCAATTGCAGGCTGACCATGTCGCCGTACTCGCGACCGCGATGCTGGTAATCCACTTCCCAACTCCAGTCCGAGGTCTTTTGCGCCTTGGCTTCGCGCAGCCGCGCCTCGGCCTCGCGGGTGCGCGGCGCAAAGGCTTGCAGTTCGGGGTGCTGGTGCAGGTTGTAGGGATGGGCGAGTGGCCAATTCGGCCATTGCCCGCTGGGGGCTTCGCTCGCCGCTGCACCGATCCAGCGCTTGAGGGCGGCGCGGGCCTGGGTGCGCTGTTCGGTCAACGCGTCCTCGCGCTCGGCCAGTTCAGCCGCTTCCTGGCGCGGGATGACTACATCCGAGGGCTGGCCACGGCCGCCGGCCAACTGGGCGCGGACGCTGTCGTGCAGCAGGCGATTCTGTCGGTAGAAGTCCTGGAACAAGGCGTCCTTGCGCTCCACCGCATAGGCGCGAATCCACGCCTGGGCAGTGGCCTGGCGCACATTGAGGCGCTCGACGCGCCCTTCGGCCGCCGTGCGCGCCACGGTCGCGTCGGCTAGTTCGACCCGCGCCTTGCGCTTGTCACGGCTGGGCACCTGTTGCTGGATACCGACCATTTGCTCGGTCATGTCATCGCCATACAACGTGCCGCGATCGGGCCCGCCGATGGGGAAGTTTTGCAGGCCTACGACGAGTTTCGGGTCGGGCAATTCACCGGCCGGAATCGCCGCCTGCGTCGCCGCCTGCAGCTTGGCCGACTCGGCCGCGAGCGACGGCGCGGTGGTTTGCGCCAGGCGCAGGGCGTCATCCAGGGTCAGCGCGGACGCCAGCAGCGGCCACGCCAGCACGCCCACCGCCAGGGCGCGCATGTAGAGGGAATTCATGCTGAAGATTCCTGTTCTGTTCCACTGCGCGCCGGGTTATGCGGCGCACAGCAAGGCCATCCCGAAGGCGGGATGAGACTTCAGGTGCAACAGGAATCAGTAGCGGGGTGGGCGCCAGACGCCGGACGGCGTGCGGTCGGGGATAAAGTCCGAGGTGGTGCTGAAAAGCTGCGCCGACGCCAGGCTCACAGGCGCCTTGAGCAGCGGCACCGACAGTTGCAACAGGCCGCCGGTCTTGCACTCCTGGCCGGGCTTGCAGGCCTTGCCATGATCCACGCCGTCCTGGCAGCAGTCCGGGGTCATGTCGGTCATCATCGGCATGTCCGTCATCTTCATCGGGCAAGGCTCGGTGCTCGACGGCACGCCCGCCATCCCGGTCAGGGGAAGCGTGAGGCTTAACAGCAGGACCAGGATCAAACGCAGAAGGCGGCTCATGGGGCGCGAGTCTAGCCAAGCGGGCGTTAAGCCGCCATTAACAATTTCGCCAACGCGCGGCCATGGAAGCGGATCTGCGCGAGGGTCAACGCGGTGTAGCCGATGATCACCGCCGGCGGCAGGCGCGCGTCCCGGCAGAACGTGCCCAAGGGCTGCAAGGTCAGGCCGACAGCGGCGGCACGGGTGCAGAAATCTGGCTCTTCGACCCCCGTCGGCAACCACAGTACAAAGTGCAGGCCCGCCTGCTGGCCGCTGACCCTGAACTGCCCGCCCAGGCATTCCAACAGCGCATCGCGCCGCGCCTGGTAAGCCTGGCGCGACGCCCGCAAGTGACGCACGAACGCGCCGCTGCCGAGGAACTCTACCAACCCCGACTGATCGCCCGCCCCCACCGAATGCCCGGTGAGTTGCAGCGTGCGCAGCAGCGCTGGGCGCAGCGCCTTGGGCACCACCATGAAGCCCACGCGCAGGCCGGGGAACAGGTTCTTGTTGAAGCTGCCGCAGTAGATCACCCGGTCGCTGGAGTCCAGGGACTTGAGCGCGGCCAAGGGCGCGGCGTTGTAGTTGTACTCGCTGTCGTAATCGTCTTCGACCACCCACGCCTGGGCACGGGCGGCCCAGTCCAGCAGTGCCAGGCGGCGCGACACCGACAGGGTCATGCCCAGCGGGGCCTGGTGCGCCGGGGTCACATAGGCCAGGCGCGCCGTGTCGGGGAGTTGGTCGGTGTCGAGGCCTTCGGCGGTCACCGGCACCGCGTGGATATGCGCACCTGCCAGGCTGAACAGGCGGCGTGCCGGCGGGTAGCCAGGATCCTCGACACAGGCGGTGTCGCCGGATTTGAGCAGCGTGCGGGCGATCAGGTCGAGCGCATGCCGAATGCCGGTGGTGACGATCACCTCGTCGGCCTCGCACTGCAGGCCACGGTAGCTGCGCAGGTAATCGGCGATCTGCGCGCGCAGCTGCGGCAGGCCCGCAGGGTGCGCGGCCTCAAGCACGCCAGGGCCCACAGACAGCAGCCCACGGGAAATACAGCGGGCCCAGGTTTTCAGGTCGAACAGGCTCGCGTCCGGTCGCCGCGCGACAAAAGGCACGTGGCTCTGCACGCCGGCGTCCGGCTGATCCGGCACCACGGTGCGACGCGGCGCCTGCGCCACCGTCGGCGCGGCCATGAATTGTTCGGGGATCACCGCGCAGACCCGCGTGCCGGAGCCGGCCACCCGCTGTACATAGCCTTCGCTGTGCAGGCGTTCGAATGCCGCTTCCAGGGTGCCACGCGACACCTGCCAGCGCTCGGCCAGGCTGCGCGTGGACGGCAAGCGACTGCCTGCCGGCAACTGCCGATTGAGGATCGCACCCCGCAACGCCGCGTAGGCGCCTTGTTGCTTGCTGGCATCGAGGCCATCGGGACGGGGCAGGTCCAGGGCGGAAGCAGCTTTTCCTCGGCTCATAGTGGTCCACTCTTCCCAGGCATAAATGGCCCACAGGATTAAACCACAAAGCCGCTAGAGTTCGGGCTCTACTCATTGCAAAGAAGCGTGCCATGACCCAACGCGCCCTCTCCTCCTGGTTCTGGCTGGTGTTGCTCACCGTGCTGATCGGCCTGCCCCGCATCACCCTCGACATGCACCTGCCGGCCCTGCCCGCCATGGCCGACTATTTCCACACCCGCGACAGCCAGTTGCAGCTGATCCTCACCCTGTACACCCTTGGCTCGGCGATTTCCCTGCTGGTCAGCGGCCCACTGACCGATCGCTTCGGCCGCCGCCCGGTGTTGCTGGCGGGCTTGTTCACGTACGTGGTCGCCACCGTCGCGTGTGCGCTGGCCGACAGCCTCGGCGTGCTGATCATTGCGCGGTTGTTCCAGGCCCTGGGCGGGTGCTGCACCACGGTCATTGGCCGGGTGATCGTGCGCGACTACTTCGACCGCCATGAACAGGCGCGGCTGCTGGGCCTGATCTCGATGGCCATGGCCGTCTCGCCGATGGCCGCGCCGGTGCTGGGCAGCCTGCTGTTGCCGCTGGTGAATTGGCGCGGGCTATTCGTGCTGCTCGGCCTCATCGGCGCGGTGCTGTACCTGGTGGTGTATCGCCGCCTGCCCGAAACCCGCCCGCCGGAGGTGGCCACCGCGCCGCCGAGCAACCTGCTGCGGATTTATGCCCAACTGTTGCGCGATCGCTACTTCCTGCGCTATTCCCTGGCGATCGGCTGCGTGTACAGCACCTATTTCCCCTTCATCAGCGAGTCGTCGGCGCTGCTGCAACGTGGCTTTCACCTGACGGCGACCGCCTATGCGCTGGTGTTCGCCGCCACCATCAGCGGCTACATGCTCGGAGCCAACCTGTTCCGTCGGCTGGTGCAGCGATTCGAACCGGATCGCCTGATCAACGCGGCGATCGCCCTGAATGTACTGGGCAGCCTGCTGCTCGCACTCGCCACCTTGGCGTTGCCACAGCAATGGCTGGCGATTGTGCTGCCGATGGTGGTGATCATGGTGTCGGTGGGGATGGTCATTCCGGCGTGCCAGCTGTCGGTGCTGCAGCCCTACGGCGCAATCGCCGGGACGGCGTCAGGCCTGTTCTTCTTTACCCAGATGTTCCTGACGGCGCTGAGCAGCTGGGTTACCGGCCTGCTGTCCAACGGCACCTCGCGGCCCCTGATCATCATGACCGCGCTGGCGAGCGGCTTGCTGGTGACCAGTTGGCTGGCCCTGCGCACAAACAAACGTGGGAGCGGGCTTGCCGGCGAAAACGTTGTGTCAGTCAACTCATGAGTCACTGATACCGCGCATTCGCCAACAAGCCCGCTCCCACGTATTTACCGATTAAGACGGCAATCAGTGCATAAAGATCGCGATCAGGATGATCACCGGAATAGGCACACCGAGGAACCAAAGCAGTAATGAGCGCATGTTGTTCTCCTTGAATTAACGAACGAAGTGTTCAGTTTCGACATACACCACCGCATCCCGGCGACGACCGCCGAAGGTTGCAGCGAAGCTGGCGAAAAACGCACCGATCAGCAGGGCCACGAACATCCACAGCGACGTCCAGGCAGCGACTTTGGCGGCGGTGTCAGCAGCTTGCTTGGCTTTGAGCTTGGCGTCTTCGAGGGCTTTACGGGCGTCACCGTAGACCTTGTCGATGCGCGCCTCGGCGTCAGCCTGGCTGAGGTTGGTGCGCTGGCTGATCAACTGGGCCAGGTAGGCACGGTCTTCAGGGGTCAGTTGGCCGTCGTTGCTGAGCGTGCGGGCAAAGATGCGCGCAACCACGCCGTGGACGGCGTCATCACTGACGGCGGCTGGGCGGTCGTCACGGAACAGGCTGTCGACGTAGTAGCCGAAGTCCTGGCCGTTGGCACCTTTGGCCGCACTGCCGGCGGCCTGGGTGACACCGCTGGCAGCACCGGACGCCACACTGGCACCTGCTTGCACGCCACCGCTGACCACGCTGCTGACCGAGCCGACCACCAGGGTCGCGGTAATCAACGTGGCCACGGCCCAGGCCAGGAAGCCATGGGCGGTGTCGCGAAAGTACACCTCATCGCCGTGCATATTGGCCCATTTCACGCGCAACCGGCCGGCGATGTAACCGCCCAGGCCGGACGCGACGATCTGGGTAAACGCCAGCCAGACAATGGTGGAAATGCCAAGCCCCTTGGCGCTGATGCCGCTATCGGCCCACGGCGACACCGCCGAAAAGCCCAGGCCGAAACCCAGCAGTACCAGAATCAGTGACAGTGCAGCCGCGGCTGCGGCCCCGGCAAAAATCGCCCCCCAGGAAACCCCGGAGAGCGCGCTCGACTCTTGCAGCGTGGATGAGGATGTGATCATTGTTGTTTTGCTCCCGGCAGGAAAAATAGTGTTACAACTCTCAAAAGGGACAGTGCAGGCAGCGTGCCAGTCGAGCGAAAATTTAAAATCCTTATATTTCAACAAGTTAACTAAATTGAACTAATTTGAACCATGCAACTTGCAAGAAATGACCGAACAAGGCGGGCTTTATGCAATCCCAGGCTGAGCACTCAGCTATAGGCGCCGGCTTGCCAGCGATAGCGAGATTCCCGGCGCCAACAGCGCTGACGGACACACCCCTATCGCCAGCAAGACGGCGCCAGCGGGATCGCGTGCCAAGTGATGAAATTTTTGTCAGTTTTGCCAACATGACGTTTTATTTAGGAAGCGTTCAGCCATTTATTGGCAAAATGCTCCCACTTCTGTAGGCGCCGGCTTGCCGGCGATTGCGGTTTTCCTGTGTGAAAGGTAATCCCATGACCCGTATTTTGACCATCGAGGATGACGCCGTAACGGCCCGCGAGATCGTCGCCGAGCTGAGTAGCCATGGACTGGACGTAGATTGGGTGGACAACGGCCGCGAAGGCCTGGTCCGTGCCGTGAGCGGTGATTACGATCTGATCACCCTCGACCGCATGCTGCCCGAACTCGATGGCCTGGCCATCGTCACCACCCTGCGCACCATCGGCGTGTCCACGCCGATCCTGATGATCAGCGCCCTCTCCGACGTCGACGAGCGCGTGCGCGGCCTGCGCGCCGGTGGCGATGACTACCTGACCAAGCCCTTCGCCTCGGATGAAATGGCCGCCCGCGTCGAAGTGCTGCTGCGGCGTAAAAGCACGGTCAAGGAATTCGAGACCGCCCTGCGCGTGGCCGACCTGGAACTCAACCTGATCAGCCGCGAAGCCAGCCGTGCCGAACAGCCGCTGAGCCTGCTGCCGACCGAATACAAACTGCTCGAATTCCTGATGCGCAACACCGGGCAGATCCTGTCGCGGATGATGATCTTCGAGGAAGTCTGGGGGTATCACTTCGACCCGGGCACCAACCTCATCGACGTGCACATCGGTCGCCTGCGCAAGAAAATCGATCCACCGGGCCTCACGCCGCTGATCCGCACGGTACGAGGTTCCGGTTATGTCATTGCTGAACCCCTCTAAGGGCTGGCGCTCCTCCAGCAGCCGCCTGCTGGCGCTGTACAGCTCGTTGTTCGTGGCCTGGAGCTGCATCCTCATGGGGGTGCTGTACTACGAAGTGTCGGGTTACCTGGGTGATCTGTCGCGCCATTCGCTGATGCAGCGCCAACATTTGTTCCAGCGTTTCGACGGCGAGGAACTGGTGGAAGCCCTGACCACCAGCATGACCTTCGACATGAAGGGTGTGGACGCCTACGGCCTGTTCGACGAGCAGTTTCGCCCCTTGAGCGGGCCGATCCGCGCGATTCCGCCCGATTTGCCGCTGGACGGCAAGATCCACGCGCTGGCCAACTGCGTCGATTCCGACGACCCCAAACTGCCCAAGGACAGCTGCGACGCCGTGGCCACCCACACCGACGACGGCCGCTGGCTGGTGCTGGTGCGGGCCAACGGCTCGTTGTTTGGCGTGACGCGGATCATCTGGCACGCGCTGTTGTGGGCGCTGTCGCTGACGATCATTCCCGGCGCCGCTGGCTGGCATTTGCTGCGCCGCCGCCCGTTGCGCCGGATCCGTGGGATCCAGGCCAGCGCCGAAGCCATCGTCGCCGGCGACCTCACTCACCGCCTGCCGCTGTCCAACCGTCGTGATGAGCTGGACATGCTCGCGGCCATCGTCAACGCCATGCTCGACCGCATCGAGAAGCTGATGAACGAGGTCAAGGGCGTGTGCGACAACATCGCCCACGACTTGCGCACGCCGCTGACCCGCCTGCGGGCGCAGCTCTACCGCATCCGCCAGGAAGCGGAGGCCGACTCGCACTACGCGGTAAAACTCGACGATGCGATTACCGAGACTGACACCCTGATGGCACGCTTTCGCGGGCTGCTGCGGATCTCGGAATTGGAGGACCACCAGCGCCGCTCAGGCTTCCTGGTGATGGACCCGCTGCCACTGTTGCGCGAATTGCATGACTTCTACCTGCCCCTGGCAGAAGAAGGCGAATTGCAGCTGCGCCTTGAAGTCCCCGAGTCCTTGCCGTGGATCACCGGCGACCGCGCACTGTTGTTCGAAGCATTGGCCAACCTGCTGAGCAACTCGATCAAGTTTTCCCCACCGGGTGGCGAGGTGATCCTGCGGGGTCTCAACGATGCCGGCAGCACGCGCATCGAAGTCCACGACTCCGGCCCGGGCATCCCGGCCGCCGAACGTGATGCAGTGTTCCAGCGCTTCTACCGCGTGGATGAAGGCGACCAGCAAGGCGGGTTTGGCTTGGGCTTGTCGATTGTGGCGGCGATCATCAACCTGCACGGGTTCAAGCTCGAAGTCGGCAGCAGCGAGCAAGGCGGCGCCCGCCTGATTCTCGAATGCCGCCAGCAACTGATGCCGGAAGCCTGAGGACGGCCGCCAGGCTTGTGTGGGAGCTGGCTTGCCTGCGATAGCATCGCCTGGGTATGACTGATACACCGAGCTGCCTGCATCGCGGGCAAGCCCGGCTCCCACACAGAGCCCCCTCCACAGTGAGGCGTTGATCAGGCCGGGAAATTGGCCCGCAGCGCCTCAAGCCCGCCGCTGTACACCCCGGCAAACAGCTCTTCCACCACCGCGTCCGTGGTTCCCGCCGCCGGCGTGAACACGCCGGACCAGGTCACTTTCGCCGACGATTCGCCAAGCGCCTCGACCTGCAAGGTCGCGAGGTAAGCACTCACCGGAAACGGCGATTGCTCAATGGTGTAGCTATAAGTGCGCCCGACGTTATCGAAAGCCTGCAGGCGCTCGACCACCACGCCGCCGTCGGCAGTTTGCAGGTGCCGCACGCGGCCGCCATCGCTGGGCTCGCTCTTGACGATGAACGGCAGCCAGTCCGGCAGGCTGTTGAAGCCGCCCACCAATTGCCAGACCTGATCGGCCGACACCGGAATTTCAATCACAGAAGACGCTGTTGCCACGATAAATACTCCAGAAGGTAAAAAATTCAGATCGCCATGCTGTCGACGACACCACCATCGACCCGCAACGCGGCACCGGTGGTCGCGGAGGACAGGGGTGAAGCAATGTACGCCACCAGGTTCGCCACTTCATCCACATTCGCTGCGCGCTGGATGATCGAGGTGGGTCGCGCGTTTCGCACAAACACATCGGCCTCGTCCCGTGCACTGCGCCCGGACTTCGCGGTGGCGTCCTTGAGCATCTGCTCCAGGCCGTCGGTGAAAGTCGGGCCCGGCAGCACCGCGTTGACGGTCACCCCAGTGCCGGCCAGGCGCTTGGCCAAGCCGTGGGAAACGGCCAGGTTGGCGCTCTTGGTCACGCCGTAGTTGATCATGTCCGCCGGCGTTGCCACCCCGGATTCCGAGGACAGGAAAATCACCCGCCCCCAGCCCTGCTCGACCATGCCCGGCACGTAGTGCCGCGCCAGGCGCACACCGGAGATCACGTTGACCTCGTAGAAGCGTGTCCATTCGCTGTCCGGCGCTTCGAAAAAATCCACATCGTTGAAGATGCCCAGGTTGTTGACCAGGATGTCGGCACGCGGTTCGGCGGCGAACAGTGTGTCGGCGCCCTCAGCGGTGCCCAGGTCCGCCACCAGCCCGCGCAGGTTGGCGCCGGGCACCGCCTGGCGAATGCTCGCCAGTGCGTCATCGACCTTGCCCGCGTCGCGCCCGATCACCACCACGGTGGCGCCGGACGCTGCCAGGGCCTGGCTGATACCCAGGCCGATGCCTGCCGTGCTGCCGCTGACGATGGCTACTTTGCCGCTTACATCAATCTTCATGCTTGAATCCTCGTATTAGAGCGGCAGTGGTGCGCGGTCCGAGACCAAGTGGGCATCGCGCAGGGCCTGCCAGAAGGCTGCCGGAATCTTCTCTGACAACGCCGCGACGTCTTCGGCAATCCGCCCCGGACGACTGGCGCCCGGAATGACCGCCGCCACGGCAGGATGCGCCAGGGAGAACTGCAGCGCCGCCGCCTTCACACTCACGCCAAAGGCCTGGGCAATCGCCTTGATCTGCTCGACCTTGTGGATGATCGCCGGGCTCGCCGGCTGGTATTCGAAGTGCGCGCCCCCGGCGAGGATCCCCGAGCTGTACGGGCCACCGACGACGATTTCGACCTGCTGCGCCAGGGCGGCGTCCATCAAGCGCTGCAGGGCGCGGTCGTGGTCCAGCAAGGTGTAGCGGCCGGCCAGCAGGAAACCGTCGGGTTGGGCTTCGGCAAGGTCCAGGGTCAGCTCGCAAGGCTCGACGCGATTCACGCCCAGGCCCCAGGCCTTGATCACGCCCTCTTCACGCAGGCGGGTCAGCACCTTGAAAGCGCCGGTGCGGGCCTGGTTGAAGTAGTCCAGCCACTGGTCACCGTAGAAGTCCTGGGCGATGTCGTGAATCCAGACGATATCCAGGCGATCGGTCTGCAGGCGGTTCAGGCTGTCTTCGATGGAGCGCAAGGTGGCATCGGCGCTGTAGTCGTTGACCATCTTGTTCGGGCGACCGTGTTCGAACACGCCGCTTTTTTCACCGAGATCACGCGCGTTTTCTTCGACTTCGTCGAGGATCAGACGGCCGACCTTGGTGCTGAGCACGAAGTCGTCGCGACGGTATTGAGACAGGGCCTGGCCCAGGCGGATTTCCGACAGGCCCGAACCGTAGAACGGCGCGGTATCGAAGTAGCGCACGCCCTGGTTCCAGGCGGCCTCGACGGTGGCCTGGGCTTCTTCCTCAGGAATGGCGCGGAACATGTTGCCCAGCGGGGCCGTGCCAAAGCCCAGTTGGCCAGGCAATTTGTCTTTCAAGCTCATGGTGGATCCTCAATCGGGTTCAGGGTCACTGTGACCGTTGAGCAGATCGTAGATTGCCTAGATCGGACCGTCCAAGACATACTGCGACCAACTTGAGTCCCAAGAGGTCTTACATGATTGATCTACGCCAGTTGCGCTACTTCGAAGTGGTCGCTGAAGAAGAACACGTTGGCCGCGCCGCCGAGCGCCTGCATATCTCGCAGTCGCCGTTGAGCCGGCAGATTGCCCAGCTCGAAGAACGCCTGGGCCTGACCCTGTTCGAGCGCAGCCAGCAACGCATCCGCCTGACCCGCGACGGTCAGACTTTTCTCGCCGAGACCAAGGCCCTGCTGACCCATGCCAATCGCCTCGAATCCCTGGGCAAGCGCCTCGGCCGTGGTGAAGAAGGTGGCCTGTGCATCGGCTACATCGAGAACGCCATGCACGCCGGCGTGCTGCCGAATGCCCTGCGCATCCTGCGCGACGACCGGCCCACCGTGCACATCAAGCTGTACAACCTGCCCTCCCTCGAACAACTCGAAGGCCTGCGCCAGCGCAGCCTGGACATCGCTCTGGTGGCGGAACCACCGGCCGCCGATGACCCGGACCTGACCGCCCTGCAAGTGCTGGACGACCCGATGCTGCTGGCCCTGCCCGAGCATCACCCGCTGGCCAGGCAGACTGAACTGCTGCCCGAGCACCTGGCCGATCAGGAGTGGATTGGCGTGCAGCGCAAACCCGGCGCCAACCCCGCCGATGACTTTGTCGCCGCCTGCATCCGCGCCGGTTTCACCCCGCAGATTCCCATGGAAGCCAGTGAGCCGTTCACCGCCTTGGGCCTGGTCGCCTCCGGCTTGGGGGTGGCGATGGTGCAAAAAGGCCTGAGCCGCAATGCACCGCCGGGCGTGGTGCTGCGCGAACTGCCCTGGCTGACCTACACCACGCCACTATGGGCGGCGTGGCACCGGATCAACCTGCGCCCGCTGGTGGAAACGTTCCGCAAGGTACTCACCGAACCCACGGGCGAATAGGACTCCAACCGTCAACACCTTCAGCCACGACGCCAAACCTGAGCCCTGCATACATCCAAAATGTGGGAGCGGGCTTGCTCGCGAGGCGTTGGTCCAGCCAATACATCCGGTGACCGGCAGACCGTATTCGCGAGCAAGCCCGCTCTCACATTTGGAGGGCGGCGTCGGCTAGATCCATTCCTTCAGGCGATACCACAGCATCCCCAACGCCAGCAGTGGCGAACGCAAGGCCTTGCCGCCGGGGAAGGTCATGTGCGGCACCTGGCTGAAGATATCCAGCCCCTTGCTGTGACCGGCGTGGATACCTTCGGCCAGCAGCCGTGCGCACCAATGAGTGACGTTGAGCCCATGCCCGGAATAGCCCTGGGCATAGAACACATTCGGGTACTGCTGCAAACGCCCCACCTGGGGAAAACGATTGGCCGTGATGCCGATCTTGCCGCCCCATTGGAACTCGATGGCCGTGTTGGCCAGTTGCGGGAATACCTTGAGCATTTTCGGCTGCATATAGGCGGCGATGTCCGCGGGATCACGTCCGGAATAGTGACAGGCGCCGCCGAACAGCAGGCGGCGGTCGGCGGACAACCGGTAGTAATCCAGGCCGACTTTCTGGTCGCACAGCGCCAGGTTCTGCGGGATCAACTGGTTGGCCATGTCCTCCGACAACGGCTCGGTGGCGATGATGTAGCTGCCCGCCGGCAGCACCTTGCCGCTCAGGCGCGGCTCCAATTCGTCCAGGTGCGCATTGCACGCCAGCACCAGGTTGGCGGCGCGCACGGTGCCGCCGGCACAGCGCACCTGCACCGTGTCGCCGTGGAGCAGTTCCAGCACTTCAGTGTGCTCGAAAATCCGCACGCCGAGGGACTCGGCCACATGCGCCTCGCCCAGCACCAGGTTCAACGGGTGCAAATGCCCGGAGCCCATGTCCACCAGGCCCCCGGCGTACAGAGTTGAGCCGACCACTTGCTGCATATCCCCAGGGCCGACCAGGCGCGTTTCATGGGTATATCCCAGCGCTGCCAGGTGCGCCTGCTCGCCCTCGAACGCGGCGAACTGTGCCGGCGTATTCGCCAACTCACAAAAGCCCCAGCGCAGGTCGCAGTCGATGCCGTGCGCGCGAATCCGCTCGCCCACCAACGCCACCGACTCGATGCCCGCGCGCTCCAGGTAACGCACGCCCTCCTCGCCCACGTACTTGGCGAACCCCGAGACGTCATGACCAATCCCGCGAATCAACTGCCCGCCGTTACGCCCGCTGGCGCCCCAGCCAATGCGCCGGGCCTCCAGCAGGATCACCGAGAGCCCGCGCTGGGCCAACTCGATGGCGGTGTTGACGCCGGTGAAACCGCCGCCGATCACACACACATCGGCCGTCAGGTCGGCGCCCAGCGACGGGCGCGCCGGCATGGCGTTGGCCGAGGCGCGATAGTAGGAATGGGCGTGGTCACTGGATGGGATCATTTATTGGTCTTCACTTTGCTCCAGGCGCGGGTCATCAGGCGCATGGTCGCCGGGGTCGGCGTGGTGGAAATGTAGAGTTTGTCGAGCACTTCCTGGGACGGGTACACCTCAGGGTTGTTCACCAGTTCCGGGTCCATGAACGCTTTGGCCGCGGGGTTGGCGTTGGCATAGCCGACCGAGGCACTGACCTTGGCGATCACTTCAGGGTCGAGCAGATAGTTGATGAAGGCATGGGCTTCCTTCGGGTTGCTGGCATCGGCGGGAATCGCCAGCAGGTCGAACCACAGGTTGGAACCTTCCTTGGGAATCGAGTAGGCAATGTTCACGCCGTTCTTGGCTTCCTTGGCGCGGTTGGCGGCCTGGAAGACGTCGCCGGAGTAACCGAAGGCCACGCAGATATCGCCGTTGGCCAGATCCGAGATGTACTTGGAGGAATGGAAGTAGGTGATGTAGGGACGCAGCGTCAGCAGCTTGGCTTCGGCTTCCTGATAGTCCTTGGGATTCTCGCTGCGTGGGTCCTTGCCCATGTAGTTGAGGATCGCCGGGAACAGCTCATCTGCCGAGTCGAGGAACGCCACGCCGCACTGGTTGAGCTTCTTGATGTTCTCTGGCTCGAACAGCACCGCCCACGAATCGATATGGTCGATGCCCAGCACTTGCTTGACCTTGTCGACGTTGTAGCCGATGCCATTGGTGCCCCACAGGTACGGCACCGAGTGCGCATTACCCGGGTCGTTTTTCTCCAGCAGCTTGAGCAGCTTGGGGTCGAGGTTCTTGAAGTTGGGCAGCTGCGCACGGTCGAGCTTGAGGAACGCGCCGGCCTTCACCTGGCGTGCCAGGAAGTGGTTGGAAGGCACCACCACGTCATAGCCGGTGCGCCCCGCGAGCAACTTGCCCTCCAGGGTTTCGTTGGAGTCGAACACGTCGTAGATCACCTTGATCCCGGTCTTGGCCTGGAAATCGGCCAAGGTGGTCTCGCCGATGTAGTCGGTCCAGTTGTAGACGCTCACCGTCGGCGCGGCCTGGCTGGCACTGCTGAACGCGGCCACCAGGGCCAGCGGGAGAAGCTTTTTCACGAGACGCATATCGACACTCCTTTTTTGGATTTTTTTTAGACGCTCAGCAACAGGAACTCACGTTCCCAGGAACTGATCACCCGCTTGAAATTCTCGTGCTCGGCGCGCTTGACCGCGACGTAGCCGCGCACAAACTTTTCGCCCAGGTACTGCTTGACCGTGTCGCAATCCTCCATGCGCGCCAGGGCGTCTTCGAGGGTGAACGGCAAGCGCAGGTTGCGGCGCTCATAGGCACGGCCTTCGACCGGCGCACTGGGTTCGATCTGCTCGATCATGCCCAGGTAGCCACACAGCAGACTAGCCGCAATCGCCAGGTAAGGATTGGCATCGGCGCCCGGCAGGCGGTTTTCCACGCGCATCGCGTCGGGGCTCGAGGTCGGCACGCGCAGGCCGACGGTGCGGTTCTCTTCACCCCATTCCACGTTGACCGGCGCCGAGGTGTCCGGCAGGAAACGGCGGAACGAATTGACGTTCGGCGCGAACATCGGCAACAGCTTGGGGATGTATTTCTGCAGGCCGCCGATGTGGTGCAGGAACAGCTGGCTCATGCTCCCGTCGGCGTCGACAAACACCGGCTTGCCGGTGGCGATGTCGACCACGCTCTGGTGCAGGTGCATGGCGCTGCCCGGCTCGTCGGCCACTGGCTTGGCCATGAAGGTCGCGGCCACGTTGTGCTTGAGTGCGGCTTCGCGCAAGGTGCGCTTGAACACGGTGATCTGGTCGGCGAGGTCGAGGGCGTCGCCGTGGCGGAAGTTGATTTCCATCTGCGCCGGGCCGTCTTCGTGGATCAGCGTATCGAGGTCCAGGCCCTGGGCTTCGCACCAGTCATAGACGTCTTCGAACAGCGGGTCGAACTCGTTGGCGGCGTCGATGGAAAATGACTGGCGCCCGGTTTCGGCGCGACCGGAACGGCCAATCGGGGTCTTCAATGGCAGGTCCGGGTCCTCGCAGCGCTGGGTCAGGTAGAACTCCATTTCCGGCGCCACGATCGGCTGCCAGCCCTGGTCGGTGTAGAGCTGCAGGACCTTTTTCAGCACGTTGCGCGGCGACAGCTCGATAGGATTGCCCTGCTTGTCGAAGGTGTCGTGGATCACGATCGCGGTGGGTTCGATGGCCCAGGGCACCACGTAAGTGGCGTTGGATACCGGGCGGCAGATCATGTCGATGTCGGCCGGGTCGAGCAGGTCGTAGTAGATATCGTCGTCGACAAAGTCCCCGGTTACCGTTTGCAGCAACACACTTTCCGGCAGGCGCATGCCTCGCTCATGCAGGAACTTGTTGGTGGGTGCAATCTTGCCGCGGGCGATGCCAGTCAAATCACTGATCACGCATTCGACTTCGGTAATCTTGTGTTCTTTCAGCCAGGCGGACAGCTGATCGAAGGGGGCGTTCATAAGGACCTCGTCATGGGTTGGGTGCATGCGCCGGCTTGTACTCCTGGCGCATTGAGGTCTATCTTGGGCCAGCCTTCACAGGCCATCTATCCACTTTGCACGAACCACAACGCACCAATAGAGTGCGCACGGATCACCCATGACACAGGCAACAGCTTTGCGCGTACAGGCCTTCACTACCGGTGATGTGGCCGCTCAATGCAGTGCGACACCCGGCTGGGTGCAGCAGTACCAGCAGATGTCCCCGGGGCATTTTGCCGGGCAGATCCGTTACCTCGACCTGCAGGGCGTCGAGGTCTACGAAGAGTGCATGAACACCCGCGTGGAGCAGCACTTCAACGCGCCACCGGGCTCGCTGGCGTTCTGTTTCGATGGCAGCGACAACGCGCTGTACATGCTCAATGGCGAGAGCCGCAACACCTGGATCACCCCGGAAAACTACCGTGAAGTGGCGGTGGTGTTCGGCCCGCAGTTCGTGCAGCGCCATGGCCTGGACGTGGCGAAACTCGAAGGCTTGTTCATGGCGCCGCTGACCTGCCAGCAGAATGCGCTGTTCACCCGCTGGCTCAGTGGCACGCTTACGCGCCTGGCCACGGTGATCGACCCGATCAGCCGCGATGCCCTGACCCAGCAGTTGCTCGACGATTGCCTGTTCATTCTCGACAACGCCTGTGTGTGCCTGGACCGCAGCTCGTTGCAGCGGCGCAGCGAAGAACGCCGGTTGATGGCACGGATTGGCGAGTGGGCGGCGGATGCGCCGGATGAGACCATCAACCTGCTGGAGCTGGCCCAGATTGCCGGCGTGCCACTGCGTCAGCTGCAGCAGGGCTTCAAGACCTACACCGGGATGAGCCCGGCGCAGTGGTTGCGGTTGCGTCGGTTGAATGGTGCGCGGCGCGAACTGTTGAGCTCACCGGGTTCCACCGTGGCGGAGGTGGCGATGAACTGGTCGTTCTGGCACCTGGGGCGGTTTTCCAATAGTTATCGGGCGCTGTTCAAGGAATTGCCCAGCGAAACCCTCAAGCGTCATGGTTGATACACGGTTAACCGCGTGGGAGCGGGCTTGCTCGCGAAAGCGCTGTGTCAGGCAATGAATGTCTGACTGAGCCACCGTATTCGCGAGCAAGCCCGCGCCCCCAGTTGATTGCTATCAGGCTTGAGATTTGAGGAACAGACTGAGCAACTGATTCACCTGCTCCGCCGCCTCCAACTGCACCATATGCCCCTGCCCCGGCACAATCTCCACCTGGGCTTGCAACCCCTCGGCATGGCTGGCCGGGATGATTGCATCGTCACTGCCCCAGATCACCAGGCTCGGCTGGCGACCCACCACGCTGCGCAAATCCCGTTGCTGCCGCCCCCCATCAAACAGCTGCGCATTCAGTTGCCGCAGGGCCTGGTCCACGCCTTCCAGTCGCTTGAACTTGAGCATGTCCTCGAGCATTTGCCGCGTCACCAGCGCGGGGTCGCTGAACAGTTGCACCAGCTGCGGCTTGAGCGCGTTGCGGTTGTTGGCCTCGGTGAACCCTTGCAGGTAATCGCCGTTGATGTCCGCTCCCAGGCCGGCGCTGGCGATCAGGCTGAGTGAGGCAACACGCGCGGGGGCCTGGTCGGCAATCGTCAGCGCAACCAGCCCGCCCATGGAGTGGCCGGCCAGGTGCACGCGGTCGAGCCCGAGGTGATCGAGCAAGGCCAGCACGGCCTGGCTCAACTCTTCGGCATCGCCGTTGTGCAGGTGTTTGCCCGACTCGCCATGCCCCGGCAAATCCAGCGCGATCACGCGCCGCTCGGCCGCCAAGGCCGGTTGGTTGAACAGCCAGTTGTTCAAGTCGCCGCCAAAGCCATGCACCAGCACCAGCGGCGTGCCGCCCTCACCCAGGTCGAGGTAACGCAGCAAACGCCCGCCGACCTCGACCTTCTGCGCACTCGGTCCCGACGCTTCGGCTTCGGCGTTGCTTGAGACGAACCCTGCATTGAAACGCGCCACCACCGCATCGATCTCCTCTTCGGTGGCTTCGCCCTCCACCACAATCGCCAGCAGCGCGCCCACCGGCAGGGTCTCGTCACTCACCGCCAGCACCCGGCGCAGCACACCGCTGAACGGCGCTTCGACACTGCTGGAGATTTTGTCGGTCTCCACATCCAGCACCTCCTCGCCCTTCTCCACCCGGTCGCCCGGTTGTTTGAGCCAGACATCGAGGCGGCCTTCGGTCATCGACAGGCCCCATTTGGGCATGGTCAAGGTATGGATCATGCGGCATTCCTCTTGTCGGCGATCTTCAGCACGGCAGCCTCGATCTTCGCCGCGTTGGGGATGTACAGGTCTTCCAGTGCATCGGAAAACGGCACCGGCGTGTGCGGCGCGGTGACCATCTCGATCGGCGCGCGCAGGAACGAGAACCCCTGCTGGGCCACCAGTGCGCTGATGTCGGTGGCGATGGAGCAACGCGGGTTGGACTCGTCGATCACCACCAGGCGCCCGGTTTTCTCCACGCTTTCAAGGATGCTGTCTTCGTCCAGCGGGCTGGTGGTGCGCAGGTCCAGCACTTCGCAGTCGATCCCCTGGCGGGCCAGGTTGGCGGCGGCTTCGAGGGCGACATGCACCATGCGCCCGTAAGTCACCAGGGTCACGTCGCGGCCTTCGCGGACAAAGTTGGCCTCGCCGAACGGCACCGTGTACAGCTCTTCCGGCACCTCGCCCTGCAGGCTGTAGAGCAGTTTGTGCTCAAGGAAAATCACCGGGTCGTTGTCGCGGATAGCCTGGATCAGCATGCCCTTGGCGTCATACGGCGTGGCCGGGCACACCACCTTGAGGCCGGGGATGTGCGTCCACATCGAGGTGAGCATCTGCGAGTGCTGGGCCGCAGCGCGCAGGCCGGCGCCGTACATGGCGCGCACCACCAGCGGCGTGGTGGTCTTGCCGCCGAACATGTAGCGGAACTTGGCGGCCTGGTTGAGCAACTGGTCGAGGCAGCAGCCGATAAAGTCGACGAACATCAACTCGCACACCGGGCGCATCCCACGGGTCGCGGCGCCGACGGCCATGCCCACGTAGCCGACTTCGGACAACGGCGCATCAAGGACCCGCTCGGGAAATTCGGGGTACAAGCCCTTGGTGACGCCCAGCACACCGCCCCAGGCGTCCTGCTCGCCCGGTGAGCCGGTACCGCCGGAGACGTCCTGGCCGATGATGAACACGCTCTGGTCGCGGCGCATTTCCTGGGCCAGGGCTTCGTTGATTGCCTGCTGATAGCTGATTTTGCGAGCCATGAAATTCTCTCCGAGTATTGTTGTTATTAGCGGTAGGCGACGTACACGTCACTCAACAGATCGGCGGCCTGGGGCTTGGGATCGGACTTGGCCAGGCGCACGGCGTCTTCGATCAACTGTGCGACCTCGCCGTCGATACGCTCGAACTGCGCAGCATCGAGCCAGCCTTCGGCGCTGCACCGCTGGCGGAACAACGCAAGGCAATCGTGGGATTCGCGCAGGTTCTTCACTTCATCCGGGCCGCGATAGGTTTGCGCATCGCCCTCGAAGTGGCCGTAGAAACGGCTCAGCTTGACCTCCACCAGCGTCGGCCCCTCGCCCTTGCGTGCCCGCTCCACCGCGACGCCAAGCGCCGCATGCACGGCGAAGAAATCATTGCCATCGACAATCACTCCCGGCATGCCAAAGCCCACGGCGCGCTCGGCAATGTCCTTGCACGCCACCGACCAGCCGGACCCGGTGGCCTCGGCATAGCCGTTGTTCTCGGCGACGAACAGGCACGGCAGTTTCATGATCGCGGCCAGGTTCATGGCCTCGAAGACCGCGCCTTCGTTGGAGCCACCGTCGCCAAAAAACGCCACGGCCACGCCTTGGCTGCCCTTGAGCTTGGAGGCCAGCGCCGCGCCTGCGGCCAGCGGTGCACCGGCGCCGACAATGCCGTTGGCGCCGAGCATGCCCTTCTCCTGGTCGGCGATGTGCATGGAGCCGCCCTTGCCGCCGCACACGCCGGTTTTCTTGCCGTAGATTTCGGCCATCATGCCGAACACATCCACGCCCTTGGCGATGCAATGGCCGTGGCCACGGTGGTTGGAGGCGATGCAATCTTCATCGTTGAGGTGGGCCATGACCCCGGCAGCGCTGGCTTCCTGGCCGGCGTACAGGTGCACGAAACCGGGGATCTCGCCGGTGGCGAATTCCACGTGCAAGCGTTCTTCGAAATCACGGATGGTGCGCATCACGGTGTAGGCATGCAGCAATTGATCGGTGGACAGGTGAGTGGACATCTTGTTGTTCTCCAGGTTGTCTCGACACACAAAAGGCTGGCGTCGGCCAGCTGCAAGCGGTTCAGCACAGCCTGTGCCAAGGCGCGAAAAAACCTGGCAAAGCCTTGATCCAGAGCAGTACCGTGCGGTTGTACCGGGGCGCGATGCCTGCGCAGAATGAGACGCGCCATTGCAGCCTGCAGGCTGCGTCTCAGGCAGGGTGAGACGCTGCGTCTCACGCCCGGCTGTTGGTCAGGCCGCCCTTGTCCGCCTGCGCCCATAGGCGCTTAATGGCCGGCATAACAACAAAGATCGAGAACCGGAGGCCTTATGCTCGCCGCGAACTCCAGAGAGCACGTCGACTGCGTCAGTCGCGTGGTCCGCAATGCCGATCGCCTGCCCCAGGCGCCGGTGCCGTCGCTGATTTTCGACTCCTGGCGCCGCTCCATGGAGCAACATCACCTGGACCCCGGCTCCCTGCAGGGGCCACGTATCCTCAGCGAACCCCTGCTCAAGGAATGCCGTGAGCGCGCCGAACTGTTCATGCGTATCGCCGGCGAAGCCGTCGGGCAACTGCACCACCGCGTGCGCCACGCCGACTACTGCGTGATGCTCACCGACGCCCAGGGCCAGACCATCGACCACCGCGTGGACACCGCCATTCGCAGCGACTGCCGCAAGGCCGGCCTGTACCTGGGCACGTGCTGGTCGGAAGCCGAAGAAGGCACCTGCGGCGTGGCCACGGTGTTGACCAGCAAGGCGGCGGTCACGGTGCACAAGCGCGATCACTTTCGCGCAGCATTCATCGACCTGACCTGCTCGGCTGCACCGATGTTCGACCCGCAGGGCAACCTGCTGGGGGTGCTGGATGCCTCGGCGCTCAAGTCCCCGGATGACCGGCGCAGCCAGCACCTGGTGCGGCAGATGGTGGCGCAGAGCGCGCAGGCCATCGAGAACGCCTTCTTCATGCACAGCGCTCGCCAGCACTGGGTGCTGCAGGCCCACAGCACGCCGGGCTATGTCGATAGCCAGCCCGACCTGCTGCTGGCCTGGGACCAGGACGGTCGCCTGCAGGCCCTGAACAGCAAGGCACGCCTGGCGCTGCGTCGGCGCTTCGGCCAGGTGCCGGAGCATATCGGCGAGGTATTCGACCTGGATGCCCTGCGTGCAGTCACTGATCAATCGGCCCAGCACCTGCAATGGCTGGGCGAACCCGGCGTGCTGCACGTGCGCGTCAACACGCCGCGTCGCACGCCCGCGCGCGCGGTCGCGATCACCCAGGTCGACCCGCGCGTGGATGAACACCTGCGCCTGGCGGTGCGGGTCAAGGACCGTAACCTGCCGGTGCTGGTACAAGGTGAGACCGGTGCCGGCAAGGAAGTCTTCGCGCGCCAATTGCATGAGCGCAGCGCCCGGCGCGAGGGGCCGTTCGTGGCGGTGAACTGCGCGGCGATCCCGGAAAACCTGATCGAAAGCGAGCTGTTCGGCTATGTCGCCGGGGCGTTTACCGGCGCATCCAGCAAGGGCATGCCGGGGCTGTTGGTGCAGGCCGATGGCGGCACGCTGTTCCTCGATGAAATCGGCGACATGCCGCTGGCCCTGCAGACGCGCCTGCTGCGGGTGATGGCCGAAGGTGAAGTGGCGCCGCTGGGTGCGGCGAAAACCCGTGCAGTGGATATCCAGGTGATCTGCGCCAGCCACCGAGATCTGGCGGCACTGGTGAGTGAAGGACGCTTTCGGGAAGACCTGTACTTTCGCCTCGGCTGCGCGCGTTTCTGCCTGCCGCCTCTGCGCGAACGCACCGACAAACTGGCCCTGATCAATCGGCTGCTGGAACAGGAGGCCCGCCACAGTGGCATCGCGGCGGGCATCAGCCAGGCGGCGCTGGAAGTGCTGTTGGGCTACGCCTGGCCGGGCAATGTGCGGCAACTGCGGCACGTGCTGGCGTATGCCTGCGCGGTGTGCGAAGGCGGCATCCTGCAACTGGCGGATTTGCCGGTGGAAGTGCGTGGGGAACAGGTTGCGCTGCAGGCGCAGGTTCAGCTGAGCCCGGAGCGCCAGGTGGTACTGGATGCGCTGATCCGGCATCGCTGGAAGCCATCGCCGACGGCGCAGGCGCTGGGGATTTCACGGGCGACGCTGTACCGTCGCGTCAACCAACTGGGCATCGATATGCCCGGTAAACAGTGAACCTGTGGGAGCGAGCCCGCACAGTGGAATTGTGGCAGGCACAAGATTCAGTCCAGCCCCTCTAAAAACTGTGGGAACTGAGCCAGGCACAGGATCAGTCCAGTCCCTCCAAAACTGTGGGAACTGAGCCAGGCACAGGATCAGTCCCGCCACAAATCTGTGTGGGAGCTGGCTTGCCTGCGAAGGCGGTGGATCAGCTGCATCATGGTTGACTGACACTGCGCCTTCGCGGGCAAGCCCGCTCCCACAGTGGAGCTGAGCCAGACACAGCAATCACTCCAGCCCTCCCAAAAACTGTGGGAACTGAGCCAGGCATAAGACTCAGTCCAGCCACAAATAAGTGTGGGAGCTGGCTTGCCTGCGAAGGCGGTGGGTCAGCTGCATCATGGTTGACTGAAACACCGCTTTCGCGAGCAAGCCCGCTCCCACAGTGGAACTGTGTCAGGCACAGGAATCAGTCCAGCCCCTCCAAAAACTCTGGGAACTGAGCCAGGCACAAGACTCAGTCCAGCCACAAATCAGTGTGGGAGC